>NZ_JBHWUI010000098.1:0-34074 GCF_042737525.1 Kitasatospora sp. NPDC059973
CTCCGGGGCCGCCCTCGCCGTTTTCCCGTACCGGGCCACGGGCTCTACTTCCCGCCGATCTCCGGGCCGGGGCCGGCCGGGTCCGGGCCGACGTGCGGGTCGCTCTCCAGCGGCACCGGCTGACCGGTCGCGAGGTCCGTCACCGCCCGGCCCATCAGCGGCTGCTTCAGGTCGGCGGTGACCGTCTGCCGCTTGGCCAGCTCGGCGCAGGCCTGCCCGGCCGGCATCGGCGCCGCCACCGTGACGCGGACGTCCACCCGTCCGGGCTTGGACTCGTCCGCCTTCAGCGCGTACTTCTCGCAGATCCCGCCGTAGAACCAGACCGTCAGCTTGCTCCCGTCCACCCGGTAGGTGATCGCGGGGTGGGCCGGCCGGCCGTTCGGGTCGGGCTCGCCGACCGCGATGCCCTCCCGCGGGGGAGTGGGCACCGGGGTGGGCGTCTGGCCCGGGCCGGTGCCCGGCGCGGGGCCGGTCGGCCGGGGGTCGGGGGTGCTCGCCGTCGGATCGGTCGGCGGGGTCGCCGCCGGCGGCGAGTCCGGGGCCGACGGCGCGGTGGTGGCGGTCGTCGGGGCGGGGGAGCCGGGCGAGGGCGTCGCGCTCGCCGACGGCGAGGCCGAACCGGTGGCCGAATCCGCGGCCGCCTTGCCGTCACCGTCCCCGCAGCCGGCCAGCGCGGCCGCCGCCAGCAGCAGACCCGCCAGGGCCGCCGCCCGCCGTCGGCCCGGCCGGGCGGGCCGTGCTCCACCGGTACGCCGGGGCATCGTCTCCAGGTCCATCTGACATCCTCCCGAGGGTTTCGGCGGCGCCGCCTCCACGGCCGCACCGCGCGGATGTGACGTGCCTCGGACGAATCCGGTTCCCGCCCGCCCCCCGGGGAGGATCACATGCCGTACTCGGCCATCCCCGCGACCAGGCGCTGGGCCCCGGAGGAGACGCTGAATCCGACTGGGGCGGGAGCGCTGGGCTCCGGGCCGGTCGCCAGCAGCGGCCAGAAGCGGCGCAGCTGCCGGGAGGAGTCCACCAGCGCGTCCAGCGTCTCGCCGTCGGCGTCGCCCTTGAGGGCGGGCGGAACACGCAGCGGGTGGTGATTTGGCATCATCGGGCATCGCTCCGATCCACGGTGCCGCGGCCGCACTGCCACGGCTCGGTCAGGGCCGGACCGGCCCCTGCCAGCGACCCTAGGCCGCCCGTCCGGCCCCCACCAGAGCTACCCGGGGGTAGTACACGTTCGACGGCGGCCGGTGCCAGGAGGGGCGCTCTTGCTGCCGCCCGCCCCCCGCCCGGTACCGTGGGTGGGTTCCGCCCCCTGCTTTCCCGTGGCCCATGCCGCCCTCCTGAGGAGACCTCCCGTGCGTATCGCCGTCGCCGGTTCGATCGCGACCGACCACCTGATGACGTTCCCCGGTCGGTTCTCCGACCAGCTCGTGGCCGAGCAGCTGCACACCGTGTCGCTGTCCTTCCTGGTCGACACCCTCGACATCCGTCGCGGCGGTGTCGCGCCGAACATCGCGTTCGGCATGGGTGTCCTCGGGCTGAGCCCGATCCTGGTCGGCGCCGCCGGCGCGGACTTCGGGGAGTACCGCAGCTGGCTGGAGCGCAACAACGTGGACTGCCGCTCGGTCCACATCTCCGAGACCCGCCACACGGCCCGCTTCATGTGCACCACGGACGAGGACCACAACCAGATCGCCTCGTTCTACACCGGTGCCATGGCCGAGGCCCGCAACATCGAGTTCAAGCCGATCGCCGACCGGGTCGGCGGGCTGGACCTCGTGCTGATCGGTGCCGACGACCCGCAGGCCATGGTCCGCCACACCCAGGAGTGCCGGACCCGCGGCTACGCCTTCGCCGCCGACCCGTCGCAGCAGCTGGCCCGCCTGGACGGCGAGGACATCCGCGAGATCGTCGACGGCGCCGCGTACCTGTTCACCAACGAGTACGAGGCCGCGCTGATCGAGACCAAGACCGGCTGGGACGCCGAGGAGATCCTGACCCGGGTGGGCACCCGGATCACCACCCTCGGCAGCAAGGGCGTGCGGATCGACCGCAAGGGCGAGGCCCCGGTGGTCGTCGGCTGCGCGCCCGAGGAGGCCAAGGTCGACCCGACCGGCGTCGGCGACGCCTTCCGGGCCGGCTTCCTGGCCGGTCTCTCCTGGGAGCTGGACCTGGAGCGCTCCGCCCAGCTCGGCTGCATGCTCGCGACCCTGGTGATCGAGACCGTCGGCACCCAGGAGTACGAGCTGCGTCCGCTCGCCTTCCTGCAGCGCTTCGAGGCCGCGTACGGGGCCGAGGCCGCCGCCGAGGTCCGGGCGCACCTGGTCAAGTAGCCGAGCGGTCCGGCGTACCCGCTCAGGTGGTGCGCCGCACCAGGTAGGCCGAGCCCCGGTCGCCGCCGAAGTCGGCGGCCGGGGCCTCGCCCAGGTACTCCTGGCCGCGCATGCCGCACCAGGCCGGGACGTCCAGCCGGGCCGCCTCGTCGTCGGCCAGCACCGCGACCGTCCCGCCCGCCGGCACCTCGCCGATCCGCTTGGCGAGCTCGATCACCGGCAGCGGGCAGCGCTTGCCCAGCGCGTCGATCACCAGCGCGTCGGCCACCGGCGCGCCGCTCTCCGGCCCGGGGGCGCCCGCCGGCTCCCCGGCCGGCCCGGGCAGCGCCAGGTCCAGCCCGAGCGGGGCGCGGACCCGGGCCACCAGCTCCGGCAGCACCGCGAGGAACCGCTCGACGTCGGCCCCGGCCGCGCCGAACGGCAGCGAGACCCGGACGTTCCCCTCGGTGAGCACGCCCATCGCCGCCAGCACATGGCTCGGCGTCAGGGTGGAGGAGGTGCAGGACGAACCGGAGGAGACCGCGAAGCCGGCCCGGTCCAGCTCGGTCAGCAGCACCTCGCCGTCGACGTACAGGCAGGAGAAGGTGACGAGGTGCGGCAGCCGTCGCACCGGATCGCCGACCACCTCGACCTCGGGCACCGACCGCGGCACCCGGGCCCGGATCCGCTCGACCAGCGCGTGCAGCCGGGTGTTCTCCCGCTCGGCCTCGGCCCGCACCGCCCGGAGCGAGGCGGCCGCGGCCACGATCGCCGGGACGTTCACGAAGCCCGGCACCCGGCCGCCCTCGCGCTCGTCGGCCGGCAGCGGCGAGGCGTACCGGACCCCCTTGCGCACCGCCAGGACGCCGACCCCGGCCGGGCCGCCCCACTTGTGCGCACTGGCCGTCAGCAGCGACCAGCCGCCCGGGACGTCCACCCGCCCGACGCTCTGCGCGGCGTCCACCAGCAGCGGGACGTCACCGCAGACCTCGGCCACCTCGGCCACCGGCTGCACCGTGCCCACCTCGTGGTTGGCCGACTGGAGCACGGCCAGCGCGGTGTCCGGCCGCAGCGCCGCCGCGAACCCCTCCGGCGACACCCGCCCGTACCGGTCGACCGGTACCACGCCCACCTCGCCGCCGGCCCCCGGCCGGGAGTGCTCCCAGCGCTCGGCGGTGTGCAGCACGCTGGAGTGCTCCACCGCGGAGTGCACCAGGTGCGCGCCCCGGCGCCGGTGGCCCGCCAGCGCGCCGAGCATGCCCGTCTGGACGGCCTGGGTCCCACTGGTGGTGAAGGAGATCTCGTCGGCCCGGGCGCCGAGCACCTCGGCGACCGTCTCGCGGGCGGCGTCCAGCAGCATCCGGGCCTGCCGCCCGGAGCGGTAGAGCCGGGCCGGATCGGCCCACCCCTCGTCCAGCGCGGCGGTCAGCGCCTGCCGCGCGACGGGGTGGAGCGGGGCCGTGGACGCCACATCGAAGTACACGGTCACATTTAACGACACTCCCGGTCGCGTTCCGGCCGTCGGCCACGCTCACCGACCGTCAGACGATCAACCCGAATGTCCGATTCGTCCTCGTCCGACGGGCCGTCACCCACGTTGTTCGAGGTCATCCCCCGATCGGGCGTACGGACCTCTAATGCCTACGATGACCTGCGGCGCAGCCCTTGCGGGGCCTGATCGGGCGACCGGGCGGCGCGTTACCGGGACCTGCCCGTCAGCAGCGCATAAGGCTGGAGTAGGGTTTGGCCCGCATAAGCATTCAAACCGTGCCCGTGGACGGGTCGCCGGGGAGGCTCACAAACCTCCGCGGGGCGACGCGAAGGCGGGCGAGACTTCGGGAAGGCGCTACGTGAGTCCCAACGGCTCCGACCGCTCGCCGCGGCGCACGATGCGGCGGAAGCTGCCTCAGGCGCTGGCACTGGGCCTCGTCATCGCGACCGCCACCGGCTGCTCGGCCAACGACCTCCCCAGGCTTGGCCTCCCGAGCCCCGTCACCGAGGAAGGGCCGCTGGTCCTCCACATGTGGCAGGGGTCCTGGATCGCGGCGCTGGTGGTCGGCGTACTGATGTGGGGTCTGATCATCTGGAGCGTGATCTTCCACCGGCGCAGCCGCACCGGTGTGCAGGTCCCTCCGCAGACCCGGTACAACGTGCCCATCGAGGCGCTCTACACCGCGGTCCCCATCATCATCGTGTCGGTTCTCTTCTACTTCGTCGCCCGCGACGAGTCGAGGCTGATCTCCGTCTCCGAGAAGCCGCAGCACACGGTCAACGTGGTCGGCTTCCAGTGGAGCTGGGCGTTCAACTACGAGAACACCGAGAACCCCGACCCGGCCAACAAGGACGCCGCGTACGACGTGGGCACCCCCAAGGAGGTGCCGACCCTGTACCTGCCGGTCAACGAGTCGGTCCAGTTCCGGCTGACCTCTCGTGACGTCATCCACGACTTCTGGCCCGTCAACTTCATGATGAAGATGGACGTCGTCCCGGGCGTGGTGAACAAGTTCGAGGTCACCCCGACCGTCAAGGGCACGTACATGGGCAAGTGCGCCGAGCTCTGCGGCGTCGACCACTCGCGCATGCTCTTCAACGTGAAGGTCGTCGACCGCGCGGAGTACGACAAGCACCTGGCGGACCTCCGGGCCAAGGGCCAGACCGGCGCGGTGCCCTCCGGCATCACGACCATGGGAAGTGAAGAGAAGTGACCATCCTCAACGAGCCCGCCGCGGCCGGCGGGGGCGCCGGGGCCGTCACGGTCGGGGCGCAGCGGACCCGGAAGCCGGGTTCGACCATCATCAAGTGGCTGACCACCACTGACCACAAGACGATCGGCACGCTCTACCTGGGCACGTCGTTCGCCTTCTTCCTGATCGGTGGCATCCTCGCCCTGGTCATGCGCGCCGAGCTGGCTCGTCCCGGGACCCAGATCCTGTCGAACGAGCAGTTCAACCAGGCGTTCACGATGCACGGCACGATCATGCTGCTGATGTTCGCGACGCCGCTCTTCGCCGGCTTCGCGAACTGGATCATGCCGCTCCAGATCGGCGCCCCGGACGTGGCGTTCCCGCGTCTGAACATGTTCGCGTACTGGCTGTACCTGTTCGGCTCGACCATCGCGGTGGCCGGCTTCGTCACCCCGCAGGGTGCGGCCGACTTCGGCTGGTTCGCCTACTCCCCGCTGTCGGACGCCGTCCGCTCGCCGGGCATCGGCGCCGACATGTGGATCATGGGCCTGGCCTTCTCCGGCTTCGGCACCATCCTCGGCGCGGTCAACTTCATCACCACGATCATCTGCATGCGCGCGCCCGGCATGACGATGTTCCGGATGTCGATCTTCGTCTGGAACGTCCTGCTGACCGCCGTGCTGGTCCTGCTGGCCTTCCCGGTCCTGGCCGCCGCGCTGTTCGCCCTGGAGGCGGACCGCAAATTCGGGGCACACGTCTTCGACCCGGCCAACGGCGGGGCGCTGCTCTGGCAGCACCTCTTCTGGTTCTTCGGCCACCCCGAGGTGTACATCATCGCGCTGCCGTTCTTCGGCATCGTGTCGGAGATCATCCCGGTCTTCAGCCGCAAGCCGATGTTCGGCTACTCCGGCCTGATCGCGGCCACCATCGCGATCGCCGGTCTGTCCGTGACGGTGTGGGCCCACCACATGTACGTCACCGGCCAGGTGCTGCTGCCGTTCTTCTCCTTCATGACCTTCCTGATCGCGGTCCCGACCGGTGTGAAGTTCTTCAACTGGGTCGGCACCATGTGGAAGGGCTCGCTGAGCTTCGAGACCCCGATGCTCTGGACGGTCGGCTTCCTGGTCACCTTCCTCTTCGGTGGTCTGACGGGTGTCCTGCTCGCCTCCCCGCCGATCGACTTCCACGTCTCGGACTCGTACTTCGTCGTCGCCCACTTCCACTACGTGGTCTTCGGCACCGTCGTCTTCGCGATGTTCGCCGGCTTCCACTTCTGGTGGCCGAAGATGACCGGCAAGATGCTGGACGAGCGCCTCGGCAAGATGACCTTCTGGACGCTCTTCATCGGCTTCCACACCACCTTCCTGGTGCAGCACTGGCTCGGCGCGGAGGGCATGCCCCGCCGCTACGCCGACTACCTGGCCGCGGACGGCTTCACCACGCTGAACACCGTCTCGACCATCGGCTCGTTCCTGCTCGGCCTGTCGATCCTGCCGTTCCTGTACAACGTCTGGAAGACGGCCAAGTACGGCGAGAAGGTCGAGGTGGACGACCCGTGGGGCTACGGCCGCTCGCTGGAGTGGGCGACCTCCTGCCCGCCGCCGCGGCACAACTTCCTCACGCTGCCCCGGATCCGCTCCGAATCGCCGGCCTTCGACCTCCACTACCCGGAGATCGCCGCGCTGGACTACCTGGAGAACCACGGTGAGCCGGCCAAGCACCTCGCCGGTGTGACCCCGGCCAAGTACGACGTCCCGCAGCTGGGCAAGGGCAAGAAGGAAGGCGACGCCTGATGAAGGAACAGGGCAAGATCTTCCTGGGCCTCGCGGTCTTCACGCTCGCGATGGCGATCACCTACGGCGTCTGGACCAACCACTCCGACCTCGGGGTGGAGGCCGCCGGTACCACCGCGCTGTTCCTCGCCTTCGCCCTCTGCGCCTTCATCGGGTACTACCTCGCCTTCACCGCCCGCCGGGTGGACAGCGGCGCTGGTGACAACCCCGAGGCCGAGGTCGCGGACGACGCCGGCGAGCTGGGCTTCTTCGCCCCGCACAGCTGGCAGCCGCTCTCGCTGGCGATCGGTGGCGCGCTCGCGTTCATGGGCGTGATCTTCGGTTGGTGGCTGCTGTACTGGTCGATCCCGATCATCCTGATCGGCCTGTTCGGCTGGGTCTTCGAGTTCTACCGGGGCGAGAACCAGAACCAGTAGGTCTCCCTCGCACAGGGCCGGGCATTCCGCAAAGGATGCCCGGCCCTTTTGCGTCCCCGGAGTGACGGCCTCACCCCCCTGGGCGAACGGGGGGTCGCTCGGATGTCGCTCCGCCGCTTCACGTTCCTACGATCTGATCAATCGTGCGAACCCTCGGAGGCGGTCATGGCCGACAGGCGCGGAACCGCAGGTATCGGCAGCATCTCGCTGGCTCTCGTCGTACTGGCCCCACTGGCCGCCTGCTCGTCCGGTGAGGACGACGCCCCGGGCGCCGTCCACCGGGTCGACGCGGCCCCGCTGGTGCACCTCTCGGCGACCGGGACGGTGGATCCGTCCCAGCCGGTGACGGTGACGGCGGTACCCGGCAGCCGGCTCACCGACGTCACGGTGGTCGGTCCGGACGGCCGGGTGGTGGCCGGACAGCTCTCGGCGGACCAGCTCAGCTGGCAGACCACCGGGCGCCTCAAGGCGGCCACCGCCTACACCGTCAGGATCGCCGCCGACGACGGCAAGGGCGGTCGCGGCGAGACCACCGCCGGCTTCAGCACGGTGGCGGGCCAGCGCCTGCTCACCGCCAAGCTCGGCCCGGACTCCTCCGGCACCGGCCTCTACGGCGTCGGCCAGCCGCTCACCGTCCAGCTCTCGGAGGCGGTGAAGGACCCGCAGGCCCGCCAGGAGGTCGAGCGCGCCCTGGCCGTCACCTCGCAGCCCGCCGTCACCGGCGGCTGGTACTGGGTGGACGACAAGAACCTGCACTTCCGGCCGGAGGAGTACTGGCCGACCGGCACCACCGTCAGCCTGGTCTACGACGGCACCGGCAGCCGGATCGCGGACGGCCTCTACGGCGGCGACCGCGCCGCGCTGGCCCTGCGGATCGGCGAGCGGGTGGAGTCGGTGGTGGACGCCGCCACCCACGAACTCACCCTGACGCGTGGCGGCGAGGTGGTCCGGACGATACCCGTGACCACCGGCAAGCCCGGCTTCGACACCCGCAACGGCGTCAAGGTGGTGCTCGGACAGGAGCGCCAGGTGCGGATGAGCGGCGAGACGATCGGCATAGCCGCCGGCAGCTCGGAGGCCTACGACCTCAACGTCGAGTGGGCCACCCGGGTGACCTGGAGCGGCGAGTACGTGCACGCCGCGCCCTGGTCGGTGGGCTCGCAGGGGGTGGCGAACGTCAGCCACGGCTGTACCGGCATGAGCACCGAGAACGCGAAGTGGTTCTACCAGAACACCCGGATCGGCGACCTGGTCACGGTGGTCAACAGCCAGGGTCCGAGCATGGAGTCGTTCGGCAACGGCTTCGGGGACTGGAACATCGCCTGGACCGACTGGGTCAAGCACAGCGCCCTCGGACAGCCCGTCAGCACCACGCCGCCGGCCTCCCGGGCCCCCGCCACCGGGATGATCCGCCCGGAGCTCTGACGCCCCTCCCGGCCCCGGCCCGGGCCGCTCAGCCCTCCCGGCCGGGCTCCCGGCGGGCCAGCCGCAGCGCCGTCGCCACGGCCGCCAGGGCGTCCGCCTCCGGCACGCCGAGCCGCCGGACCCGCTCGGCGTACTCGGTGGCCGCGGCGGCGGCCAGCCGGTGCGCGGTGTCCCCGGTGGCGGCGATCAGGGTGCCGCGCCGGCCGTGCGTCTCCACCACCCCGTCGGTCTCCAGCTCGCGGTAGGCCCGCGCCACCGTCCCGGCCGCCAGCCCGAGCTGCTCGGCCAGGGCCCGGACGGTGGGCAGCCGCAGCCCGGTCGGCAGGTCACCGGTGCGGGCGCGCTCGGCGATCTGCTCCCGGATCTGCTCGTACGGGGGCGTGGCGGCGGCGGGGTCGACGGACAGCTCCACGGGGGCTCCTGACGGTGGGGCGGACGGGAAAGCCCGAGGGCCGCCGACCAGGAAGAACTCTGGTCGGCGGCCCTCGGGGGTGACGCGGGGGATGCGTACGGGATCAGTGGTGGCCGTGGCCGCTGGTGATCTCGTGGTGCTCCTCGGCGGTCGGCTTCGGGATCCGGCTGCCCTCGCCGTAGAAGCCGCGGGAGAGCTTCGCCCGGGTACGGGGGATCAGCCCGGCCTTGGCGGCCACGCCGTTCTCGTCCGTCTCGGCCGGCAGCTCGAACACGGGCGGCTGCTCGTGCGAGGTGAGCTTGTGCAGGTCGGCCTGCGGCAGCTGGGCGTGCACCTCGATGAACTCGCCGTGCGGCAGGCGCTTGATGACGCCCGTCTCGCGGCCGTGCAGCACCTTCTCCTTGTCCCGGCGCTGGAGGCCGAGGCACCAGCGCTTGGTGGCGATGAAGGTCAGCACCGGCACCACGAAGAAGCCCACGCGGACGAAGTACGTGATGTCGTTGATCGACAGGTGCAGGTGGGTGGCGAACAGGTCGTTGCCACCACCGACCAGCAGCACCAGGTACAGGCTGATCCAGGCGGCGCCCAGCGCGGTGCGGACCGGCGCGTTGCGCGGGCGGTCCAGGATGTGGTGCTCGCGCTTGTCGCCGGTGACCCAGGACTCGATGAACGGGTAGACCGCGATCGCGACCAGGACCAGCGGGAAGATCATCAGCGGGACGAAGACACCCAGGTTCAGGGTGTGGCCCCACAGGCCGATCTCCCAGCCCGGCATGACGCGGATCAGGCCCTCGGAGAAGCCCATGTACCAGTCCGGCTGGGCGTCCGTGGACACCTGGTCGGGGCGGTACGGGCCGTACGCCCAGATCGGGTTGATCGTGGCGATCGCCGAGACGGCGGCGATGAGACCGAAGACCAGGAAGAAGAAGCCACCGGCCTTGGCCATGTAGACCGGCATCAGCGGCATGCCGACGACGTTCTTCTCGGTCTTGCCCGGGCCCGCCCACTGGGTGTGCTTGTGGTAGAAGACCAGGATCAGGTGCGCGACCAGCAGGCCGAGCATGATGCCGGGGATCAGCAGCACGTGGATGGTGAAGAACCGCGGCACGATGTCGTGGCCGGGGAACTCGCCGCCGAAGAGGAACATCTGGATGTAGGTGCCCACCAGCGGGACGGCGAGGATCGCGCCTTCCATGAAGCGGATACCGGTGCCCGAGAGCAGGTCGTCGGGCAGCGAGTAGCCGAAGAAGCCGTCGAACATGCCCAGGACCAGCAGCAGGAAGCCGAAGACCCAGTTGATCTCACGCGGCTTGCGGAACGCGCCGGTGAAGAACACGCGCATCATGTGCACGAGCATCGCGGCCACGAAGACCAGCGCGGCCCAGTGGTGGATCTGGCGGACCAGCAGGCCGCCGCGGACCTCGAAGCTGATGTCCACCGTCGACGCGTACGCCTCGGACATCGGGATGCCCTTGAGCGGGATGTACGAGCCGTCGTAGATGACCTCGCCCATGCTGGGCTTGAAGAACAGCGTCAGGTACACGCCCGTCAGGATGATGATGACGAAGGTGTAGAGGCAGATCTCGCCCAGCATGAAGGACCAGTGGTCCGGGAAGATCTTCCGCAGGTTGGCCTTGGCGAGGGAGTAGATCCCCAGCCGGCCGTCCGTCCAGTCAGCAGCCTGCTCCCACTTGTTGGCGGGCTTGGCACGCGTGCTGCCGGCGGGCTTGGCGGCACCGGAGGTGGTGCTGCTCGCGCTACTCATCGAGCACGCTCCCAGTAGCTCGGGCCGACGGGCTCGTCGAAGTCGCCGGTGGCGACCAGGAAGCCCTTCTCGTCAGTGGTGATCTTCAGCTGCGGCAGCGGGTGGCCGGCCGGGCCGAAGATGACGCGCGCGCCGTCCGCCAGGTCGAAGGTCGACTGGTGGCAGGGGCAGAGCGCGTGGTGGGTCTGCTGCTCGTACAGGCTGATCGGGCAGCCGACGTGGGTGCAGATCTTGGAGTAGGCGAGGATGCCCTCGAAGCCCTTCTCCCGGGACTCGGTGTCCTTGATGTCCTCCGGTGCGATGCGCACCAGCATCAGGGCGTCCTTGGCGATCTGCTGCTGGAAGTCCTCGTCGTGCGTGCTGAGACCCTCCGGCATGGCGAAGGTCAGCGAGCCGACGATGACGTCCTCGGCCTTCATCGGCTGGTTGGTGTTCATGTTGATCAGCTGCAGCGGCTTCACATCGGTGGCCTCGCGCCAGCCGGTGTGCTCCAGCTTGTCCTCGGGCAGCGGGCCCAGGTCGCGCAGCAGCACGACGCCGGACAGCGGCACCAGGGCCATCGAACCGATGAGGGTGTTGCGGATCATCTTGCGGCGGCCGAAGCCGGACTCGGCGGCGCCGGTCCTGAACTGCTCGATGACGTCCGCGCGGACCTCGTCGTCGGCCTCGATCGGGTGACGCTCGGCCGGGATCTCGTGGTCCGACATCAGGGTGCGGGCCCAGTGGACCGCACCCGCGCCGATGCAGAACAGCGCGACGCCCAGGGTCATGCCCAGCGCGAAGTTCAGCGCGCTGACGTGGCCCAGCGGGAAGATGTAGACGATCTTGTCCGGGTCGATGGCCACGTAGGAGGCGATGAAGCCCACGGTGGCGAGCATCGAGACCACGAACATCAGCGAGACCTGGCGCTCGGCCCGCTGGGCGGCCCGCTCGTCGATGTCGGTGCGACGCGGTTGGTGGGCCGGCAGGCCCGGGTCGGCGAACGGATCGCCGTGGGCGGCCACCTCGTGGTGTCCGGCGGAGCCGTGTGACTCCGGGAGCTTCTCTTCTGACATGTCGTGGCTCATGACTTCTTGGCCTTGGTGGTGTGGGCGGCGACCCAGATCGCGACCGCGATGAGCGTGCCGAGACCGAAGATCCAGCCGAACAGGCCCTCGGTCACCGGACCGAGGCTGCCGAGCGTGAGACCGCCGGGGTTCGGCTCATCGTTGGTGGTGTGGCGGACGAAGGCCACGATCTGCTTCTTCTGCTCCTCGGGCATGGTGGTGTCCGGGAACGACGGCATGTTCTGCGGGCCGGTCTGCATGGCCTCGTAGATGTGCTTGGCGTCCACTCCCTCCAGCGACGGGGCGTACTTGCCCTGGGTCAGGGCACCGCCCTGGCCGGCGAAGTTGTGGCACTGGGCGCAGTTGGTGCGGAACAGCTCGCCACCCTTGGAGAGGTCCTCGGGGTTGGTCGAGGTGTACTGCTCCTCGGTCGGGATGACCGGGCCGGGGCCGAGCGAAGCCACGAAGGCGGCGAGCTGGTCGATCTCCGCCTGCGAGTAGATGTTCTTCTTGCTCGGCACCTGGGCGCCGGGCTGCTGGGCCGGCATGCGGCCGGTGCCGACCTGGAAGTCGACCGCGGCTGAGCCGACGCCGACCAGGCTCGGACCGTCGCTGCTGCCCTGGCCGTTCAGGCCGTGGCAGGAGGAGCAGCCCACGGCGAAGAGCTTCTTGCCCTCATCGATCGCGAGCGACTGCGCGGCGACGTCGGCCTGCGCCTTGTCGGCGGGCGCGAACGCGGCGTACAGCCCCCCGGTTGCCGCCAGGGCGAGAAGTAGGACGACCAGCGCCGCCAATGGGTGGCGCCGTCGTGCGGAGAGCTTTTTCACGGAATAACCCCGGTGTCAGGATCTGGTCGACTGGTGGGTGCACCCGGCGGCCGGTCTGGCCGGCACGAGGCTGCCTGTCTAGGGCTGCGCGCGCGGTCGGTCGGTTGGGAGCGTAGGCACCGGCAAATCGGGCCGTCGCCGGTGAGGGCGGGACCCGGAGCCGGTGGCCAGCGACCTGATCAGCTGGTTACTTGATCAGGTAGATGGTCGCGAACAGGCCGATCCACACGACGTCGACGAAGTGCCAGTAGTACGACACCACGATGGCGGCGGTGGCCTGCTCGTGCGTGAAGCGCTTGGCTGCGTACGTCCGTCCGAGGACCAGCAGGAAGGCGATCAGACCACCCGTCACGTGCATACCGTGGAAGCCGGTGGTCAGGTAGAACACCGTGCCGTACGGGTCGGAGGACAGCGAGAGGCCGTCCTTCTTGACCAGCTCGGTGTACTCGAAGATCTGGCCGCCGATGAAGATCGCGCCCATCACGAAGGTGATGACGAACCACGAGCGGAGCTTCTTCACGTCCCCGCGCTCGGCCGCGAACACGCCGAGCTGGCAGGTGAGAGAGGAGAGCACCAGGATCGTGGTGTTGACCGAGGAGAAGGGCACGTTGAGGGCGTGCGCCTTCTCGCTCCAGAACTCGGCTCCCTTGACGGAGCGGAGCGTGAAGTACATCGCGAAGAGGGCCGCGAAGAACATCAACTCGGAACTGAGCCAGACGATCGTTCCGACGCTGACCATGTTCGGCCGGTTGACCGATCCGTGCGCGTGCCCGGTTTCTACTGCTGTTGCTGTCGCCACGACGGACATTATGTCGGTCCCTTATTCCGTCTTCACGCCGGGGGGTGTCCCTCGGAGTGTCCGGTGCGTGCGGTATGCCCCGGTGGGGCCCGCCGGGACGCCCGGATGGCGGCTGAGCAGGGGCGTGTCCCTTTTCTGACGGTTCTTCGAAGGCATCTTCGACCCTGATGCCCAGCGTGTCGCTCCACTCGTTCGGGGTCCGCCGGGAGTAAGGGAAAGGCCCTCGGGTCGGCCGTACGGGTGGACCGCGACTGCGGGGGTGACGGCCTGTCCTCCGGGCGGGTGAGTCGTGGGCGCGGCGGCTTGAGATGGATCGCGCGGGAGTGGCTCGGCGGGCGGTGATCGGGAGTAGCATCCGGGTTGAGACGAACGTGGTCCGGATCACACTTGAGGGAGCAGGGCCCATGGCGTACACCACCGACGAGACGCTGACCGTTCTCGTCTACAGCCACGACCGCAACACCCGCGAGCAGGTGCTGACGGCCCTCGGCCGCCGGCCCGCGGAGGATCTGCCGGAGCTGACCTACCTGGAGTGCGCGACGACCCCCGCGGTGCTGAAGGCGCTGGAGAAGGGGGGCGTGGACCTCTGCG
The DNA here is from genome assembly GCF_042737525.1 of Kitasatospora sp. NPDC059973. Taxonomy (NCBI): domain Bacteria; kingdom Bacillati; phylum Actinomycetota; class Actinomycetes; order Kitasatosporales; family Streptomycetaceae; genus Kitasatospora; species Kitasatospora sp. NPDC059973. The sequence goes on from NZ_JBHWUI010000098.1 coordinate 14,065, forward strand.
TGCTGGACGGCGAGGCGGTCCCGGCCGGCGGCCTCGGGCTCGCCCGGCAGTTGAAGGACGAGATCTACGGCTGCCCGCCGGTGCTGGTGGTGATCGGCCGGCCGCAGGACTCCTGGCTGGCCGCCTGGAGCCGGGCCGACGCGGCCATCTCCCACCCGGTGGACCCGGTGGCGCTGGCCGAGGCGGCCGCCACGCTGCTCCGGGCCCGGCTGGCGAAGCGGGCGCCGGCCGCCCGGTAGGACCGCGTCTCAGTGGGAGAGAAGTGAAGGCGACGGCGGGGCGGAGGCGTCCCGCCGCTCGATAGGCTGGCTCCATCCTTACGGGGAACCCCTCGGGGAACCGACAAGAGCTGGAGTCAGCCATGGTGAACGTGAACCCTGCGAACGGCGGCAAGGACCCCGTGCAGGTGGTCCGCACCTGGCCGGACATCCTGTCGGCGCTGCTGCGGGGCGAGGACCTCGACCGGGCGGACACCGCCTGGGCGATGGACCGGATCATGAGCGGCGAGGCCTCCGCGGTGCAGATGGCCGGCTTCATGGTCGCCCTGCGGGCCAAGGGCGAGACGGTGGACGAGATCGTCGGCCTGGTGGACTCGATGTACGCGCACGCCGAACCGCTCTCCATCCCCGGCCCGGCGGTCGACATCGTGGGCACCGGCGGCGACCGGGCGAAGACCGTCAACATCTCGACCATGTCGGCGATCGTCGCCGCGGCGGCCGGTGCCAAGGTGGTCAAGCACGGCAACCGGGCGGCCTCCTCGGCGAGCGGCTCCTCGGACGTGCTGGAGAAGCTCGGCGTCAACCTGGACCTCTCGGCCCGGCGGGTCGCCGAGGTGGCCGAGGAGGTCGGACTGACCTTCTGCTTCGCGGCCAGGTTCCACCCCGCGATGCGGCACACCGCCCCGGCCCGCAGCGGGCTCGGGGTGCCGACCGCCTTCAACACCCTCGGCCCGCTGACCAACCCGGCCAAGGTCACCGCGCACGCGATCGGCTGCTTCGACACCCGGCTGGCCTCGCTGATCGCCGGGGTGCTGGCCCGCCGGGGGTCCACCGCGCTGGTCTTCCGCGGCGACGACGGCCTGGACGAGCTGACCGTCACCACCACCTCCCGGGTCTGGATCGTGCGCGACGGCGAGGTCACCGAGACCTCCTTCGACCCGCGCGACGTCGGCGTCCGGCTGGTGGACATCGAGGCGCTGCGCGGCGGGGACCCGGCGTTCAACGCGGACGTCGCGCGCCGGCTGCTGGCCGGGGAGCGCGGGGCGGTGCGGGACGCCGTCCTGATGAACACGGCGACGGCGCTGGTGGCGCTGGACCTCACCGACGCGCCGCTCGCCGAGCAGCTGGCGGCCGGGATGGAGCGGGCCGCGGCGGCCATCGACTCGGGCGCCGCGCAGGATCTGCTGCGGCGCTGGTCGGAGGCCACCACCCGGGTGTGAAGCGGCGGTCGGGCCCGCGGGGGGATGCCTCCCCGCGGGCCCTTCGCGCGTCCGGCGGGGCCGTCGCCGGGCCCCGGCGGTGGACCGCTGTCCGGATGGCGGACCCCTGTTTGACCACTCGGCGGACGCGACCTAGAGTCTTCGCCAGGTCATGAGTGACAGCGTCAAGCCCCAGCTGGCTGTCCGGCAACCCTCCGTCCGTGGCGGGGTGCCCTGGGTGAGGACCGGGTCTCGCGGCGAACCGTCCGCGTGACAAGCGCGGACGCCGGCTGACACGCACCTCCGGGGTCCTTACCCGTCGAAGGAGTGCACCCCCATGTCCGTCGCCACCGAGATCTGCGCCCCGCTCCCCGTCCTCGGCCACGACGTCGAGGTCCCGCTGGTCAACGGTGACAAGGTCACCTACGCCGCGCTCGACTACGCCGCCAGCTCCCCGGCGCTGCAGCGGGTCTGGGACGACGTCGCCGCCTACGCCCCCTACTACGGCAGCGTGCACCGGGGCGCCGGCTACCTCTCCCAGCTCTCCACCGACCTCTTCGAGCAGAGCCGCCGGACCGTCGCGGACTTCCTCGACCTGCGCGAGGGCGACCAGGTGGTCTTCACCCGGGCCACCACCGACTCGCTGAACCTGCTGGCGGGCGCCGTCCCGGCCGGCACCCGGGTCTTCGCCTTCGAGACCGAGCACCACGCCTCGCTGCTGCCCTGGCGCCACGCCGGGCTGAGCGTCACCTACCTGCGCGCCCCGCGCTCGCACGCCGAGGCCGTCGCCGCGCTGGACGCCGCGCTGGCCGAGGCCCCCGAGGGCCCCAAGCTGCTCTGCGTCACCGGCGCCTCGAACGTCACCGGCGAGCTCTGGCCGGTCGCCGAGCTCACCGAGACCGCCCACCGGCACGGCGCCCGGGTGGTGCTGGACGCCGCGCAGCTCGCCCCGCACCACCGGGTCTCGGTGCGCGAGCTGGGCGTGGACTGGATCGCCTTCTCGGGCCACAAGATCTACGCGCCGTTCGGCGCCGGGGTGCTGGCCGGCCGGGCCGACTGGCTGGACGCGGCCGAGCCGTACCTGGCCGGCGGCGGCGCCACCCGCACGGTCGCCCGGGAGGCCGACGGCTCGGTGGCCGTGCAGTGGCACACCGGCCCGGCCCGGCACGAGGCCGGCTCGCCGAACGTGATCGGCGTCTACTCCATCGCCTCGGCCTGCCGGGCCCTGACCGAGGCCGGCTTCGACGCGCTGGAGGCCCGCGAGCAGCAGCTGATCGCCCGGCTGAAGGCCGGGCTGGCGGAGGTCCCGCAGGTGCGGGTGCTGAACCTGTTCGGCGCGGACTCGGCCCGGGTGGGCGTGCTCTCCTTCGTCGTCCAGGGCTGGAACAGCTCGCACTTCTCGGCCGCGCTCTCCGCCGAGTACGGCATCGGGGTGCGCGACGGCCTGTTCTGCGCGCACCCGCTGGTGCGCACCCTGCTCGGCGACGAGGACGTGGCGCCGTCCGAGTGCGGTGCGCCGGAGGCGTCGCTGCCGGGGGAGCGCAGCCTGAACGCGATCCGGGTCAGCTTCGGCGCGGGTACCCCGGACGAGCACATCGACCGGTTCCTGACCGCCGTCCGCGAGCTGGTCACGGACGGCGCGGCCTGGAACTACCGCAACGAGGGCGGCCGCTGCGTCGCGGACACCCGGCGCGAGGGCTGAACGGGGGAGGCTACTCGCCCAGGCCGAGCGCGAAGGCGGTCTCCAGGTCGTGCTGGGAGTAGGTGCGGAAGGCGATCTGGGTCTCGGTGTGGGCCACGCCCGGGACCTTGTTCAGCCGGCCGGGGATCACCTCGGCCAGGTCGTCGTGCCGGCGCACCCGCACCATCGCCACCAGGTCGTAGCCGCCGGTGACCGAGTAGACCTCGCTGACGCCCTCGATGGCCGCGATCGCCTCGGCGATCTCCGGGATGCGGTCGACGCTGGTCTTGATCAGGACGATGGCGGTGATCACTGTTCGGGCTCCTTTGTGAGGTGCCGCCAGGGTATCGGGCGTCAGCGGGGCCGTCGCGAGGGGCGGGTGGCCAGCGTGCAGGCGTACAGGAACCCCGCCGAGAAGCCGATCACGTGGACCAGGTAGGCGACGCCCGGCCCCGCCGAGTGCACCGACCACCACTGGAGCGCGAACCAGAGGCCGAGCACCAGCCAGGCCGGGAACCGCAGGGGCAGGAAGAGCAGCAGCGGGACGAGGGTGGTCACCCGGGCCCGCGGGTGCAGGCGCAGGTAGGCGCCGAGCACGCCGGCGATCGCCCCCGAGGCGCCGATCAGGACCCGGGTGGAGTCCGCCGAGTGCGCCTCGGCCAGCGCGAAGCCGTAGGTGGCCAGCGAGCCGGCCGCCAGGTAGAAGAGGGCGAACCGGGCCCGGCCGAAGCGGGCCTCCACGGTGGGGCCGAAGACCTGGAGGAAGAGCAGGTTGCCCAGCAGGTGCAGCCAGCCGGCGTGGACGAAGAGCCCGCTGAGGACGGACATCGCCGGGTGCTTGCCGGGGGTCGGGGCGGCCGGGCAGCCCGGCACCGGGTCGGGGGCCTCGGCCACCTGTTCGGCGCTCAGCGGCCGTCCGGCCAGCAGTTCGGCCGGGACGGCGCCCCAGCGCTGCTCGTACCGCTGCTCCGCGCAGACCCGGTCCTGCCCGCGGCCGTACAGCGGGTTGAGCCCGGCCGCCGGGCCGAGCAGGAAGACCAGCACGTTCAGCGCGATCAGCGCGTAGCTGACGGCCGGGACGGGCGCGGCCGGGGGGCCGTCCCGCGCGCCGGTGTGGTCGAGGACCGGGATCGCCATGCGACCAAGCATCCCTCCGTCGGGCCCGGGCGACACCGCGCTGTACGGCAGGTGGACCACCCCCGCGATCGCCGTGACCGGTGGCCGGGGTGGTTGCCCCAGGCAATAGGCTTGGGGCGGGCAATCCCGCCTCCCGCCGCCGATGCCGGGGCTCCGGGGGGAGCGCCTGAGCCCACCCAGGGACCACCCGAGAGGACCCCCGATGACCGTCCCCGCCCTGACCGCAGAGACGCGTTGGCGCTGCACCCTGTGCGGCAACCTGACCCGCTTCGACGTCACCCGCACCGCCCGGGTGACCGAGTTCCTGCACTTCGACCTGGCCGGCGAGTCCAAGGTGGAGGAGACCGAGGTGCACAGCGAGACCATCGAGTCGGTGCGCTGCCGCTGGTGCAACGCGGTGGACCAGGTCGAACTGGTGGCCCGTCCGGGCGCCGAGGCCGCCGAGCAGGCTTGATGCCCGCCCCGCGCGGTGGACGGTGCGCGGCACGGCCGTCCGCCGCGCGGGACAATACAGACAGAGCGCACGGAGCGTGACGACCAGGGGTACGGCCGACGGCCGTACCCCGCTGGCGAGGATCGGAGCCGAGGACGTGGTGGACGCAGCGCAGGAGCCCGCCGGGCCGCAGGGGCGGCAGCCCGCTGTGGACGCGCAGGCACCGGACGCGGTCGAGGCCGCCGCGCCCGGCACCGGCGCCCCCGCCGAGGAGGTCGACGGCGAGGAGGCCGGCGGCTCCGGCGGTGAGGAGCCGGCGGCAGCCCGCGCGGCCGAGAAGCTCGACCGGCCGCTGCCCGAGGGGGTGCGCCGGCGTGTGGTGGGCCTCGCCGCCGACGCGCTCGGCGGGCTGCCGGTCGCGGAGCTGCCGCAGACGCTGCGCCCGTACGCCAAGTTCACCCCGGCGCGCCGGGCCAAGTACGCCGCCACCGCGCTCGCCGCGGCGCTGGAGTCCGAGCCGGCGTTCCGGGTGCGGATAGCGGAGCGGCTGCGGCTCGGGCAGCCGGACCTGGTCCGGGCGCTGGAGTCGGGCAGCGTGCCGGGCGCCGCCGATCCGATGGACGTGGCGGCCGCCGCCTACCTGGTCCGGTCGGCGGGCTGGAGCCGCCTGGTCGTCGAGGCCGGCGAGGAGGCGGAGCGGGCCGGCGCCGAGGGCGCGGCGGCCGAGGCGGCCCGGCTGGCCGAGAAGCTGCAGGCGGAGCTGGCCGAGGTGCGCGCCGCCGCCCGGGCGGACCTGGACCGGCAGCGGGCCGAGTCGGAGGACGTCCGCAAGGAGGTGGAGTCGCTGCGCAAGAAGGTGCGTTCGCTGGAGAGCGACACCCGGCGGGCCCAGGCCGAGACGCGCCGGGTCACCGGGGAGCTGGAGGCCCTGAAGGCGCAGACGGGCGTCGAGCGCGGCGCCGCCGAGAGCGAGGCGCGGCGGCTGCGGCACCGGATCTCCGAGCTGGAGAACGCCGCCGAGCAGGGCCGCCGTTCGGCCCGCGAGGGGCGCAGCGTCGAGGACATGCGGCTGCGGCTGCTGCTGGACACCGTGCTGCAGTCGGCGCAGGGGCTCCAGCGGGAGCTGGCCCTGCCGGTCTCCCAGATCCGCCCGGCCGACCTGGTCGAGGCGGTGGTGCCGGGTTCGGCCTCGCCGAACGACGTGGCGCGGCGCGGGCTGGCCGAGGACGACCCGGCGCTGCTGGACCAGCTGCTGGCGATCCCGCAGGTCCACCTGGTGGTGGACGGCTACAACGTGACCAAGACCGGCTACCCCGCGCTCCCGCTGGAGCAGCAGCGGATCCGGCTGCTGGGCGGGCTGGCGATGCTGGCCCAGCGCACGCAGGCGGAGGTGACCTGCGTGTTCGACGGCCAGGACCTCGACGTGCCGGTGATCCTGGCGCCGCCGCGCGGGGTCCGGGTGCGGTTCAGCCGGACCGGGGAGACCGCCGACGAACTGATCCGCCGCCTGGTGCGGGCCGAGCCGCAGGGCCGGCCGGTGGTGGTGGTCTCCACCGACCGGGAGGTCGCGGAGGGCGTGCGGAAGGCGGGCGCGCGCCCTGTAGCCTCGGTGCTGCTGCTGAACCGACTGGCCCGGCCCTGAGCTCGGCCGGGGCCGGCCGGCAGGAGATGACGCCTGGTCAGCGCCCGGTTTGCGGGGATGTGTGGATCCCGTGAAGTCATGGCGGGGGGCGGGAGTTCACGCCATCGGGGGAGTGGCGCAAAGCGTGGATCTTCACTAGGGTCTGGCGTCAAACCTATTTTCCGGATTCTCACTCGTTCGGGTGAGTCCGTTGGAAGAAGGAGCCGGTCACTTGGCCACCCACCGCCGTCCCAAGCAGTCGAGCCGTGCACGGGTCACCGTGCTGACCGCTGCCGCTGCGACCGCGGTCGCCCTCTCGGCCCAGGTCAGCGCCCACGCCGCGCCCAGCCCGTCCCCCAAGAAGGAGGACGTGAAGGCGCAGGTCGACCAGCTGCAGGAGGAGGCCGAGCAGGCCACCGAGAAGTTCAACGGTGCCAAGGAGCGGGCGGACCAGCTGCGCAAGCAGGCGGACCAGCTCCAGGACCAGGTGGCTCGCGGCCAGGACCAGATGACCCAGCTTCAGGGCGGGCTGGCCGAGGTGGCGGCCGAGCAGTACCGGACCGGCGGCATCGACCCGTCCGTCCAGCTGATGCTCGCCTCCGACCCGTCCGGCTACCTGGACAAGGCCGCCAGCGTCCAGCAGGCCAGCTCCAGCCAGACCGAGGCGCTCAAGGGCCTGCAGGACCAGCAGCGCCGGCTGGACCAGCAGAAGGCCGAGGCGGCCGCCGTCCTCGCCTCGCTGGACAGCACGACCAAGGACCTGAACCAGTCCAAGGCCGAGGTCAACAAGAAGCTCAAGGAAGCCCAGGACCTGCTGAACTCGCTCAGCGCCGCCGACCGGGCCGCGCTGAAGGCCGCCCAGCAGCAGGCCGACCGGGCCTCGCGCGGCAGCGAGCGCACCGACCTGAGCAGCCTGCCGCAGGGCAGCGGCTTCGCCGGGCAGGCCGTCGCCAACGCGATGAGCAAGCAGGGTTCGCCGTACGTCTGGAGCGCGGTCGGCCCGAACTCCTTCGACTGCTCCGGTCTGATGGTCTGGTCGTACGCGAAGGCCGGCGTCTCGCTGCCGCGCACCTCGCAGGCGCAGGCCAACTACGGCTCGAAGGTGGCCTCGCTGGCCGACGCCCAGCCGGGCGACCTCATCATCTACCGCCCGGACCGCAGCCACGTCGGGATGTACATCGGCAACGGGATGGTGGTCCACGCGCCGCACACCGGTGACGTGGTGAAGGTGATGAAGGCCGACGCGATGCCGATCAACGCGATCCGCCGGGTCTGACGGACCGACATGCCCACGGGCCGGGATCCGGCCCTGTGATCCGCGCCACCCCCGGAACCGGGGGTGGCGTCGGTGTCTGCGGCCGCATCATGACAAACGATCAGCTCCATGTGGGCGCGTGATCACACCCGGTCATATTCACAAATGAACTTGGATATTCTTCCGGCATTTTTCTGACAAGGATTTGAACGGATCACGGTTCTGTTACTAGGGTCATGCCTCGAACCACCGCACAGTCGATCACCCAGCAGGGGTGGCGGCGGAGGTTTACCGCCGAGTTCGTGAAGCAGCGGGGCAGAGCATCTGCCCGACGGGGAGTCCAGTAGTCGGGGGCGCTGTGGAACGGAGCCGGGGAACCATGTTCCTCCGGGGTGAATCGGCGCCAGGTCGACCGTCGTGCGGTCGGTGAGGCGTCGTAGGGCACGCTTCCGGCCCGAACCCGTCAGCTCACCCGGTAGGCGGACGTAGGAAGAAGGAGTCCGCCTTCGTGGCGTCCCATCGTCGTCCCAAGCCCGCCGGCCGTGCCCGGGTCTCGATTCTGACCGGTGTCGCCGCCGCGGCGGTCGCGCTCTCCGCGCAGTCCGGCGCCCACGCCGACCCGACGCCGACCAAGGATCAGGTCAAGGAGCAGATCGACCAGCTCAACGAGCAGGCCGAGCAGGCCACCGAGAAGCTCAACGGCGCCCAGGCCAAGCAGCAGGAGCTGCAGAAGCAGGTCGGTGAGCTGCAGGACAAGGTGGCCCGTCAGCAGGCCGCGGTGACCGAGGCCCAGGGCGGTCTCGCCGAGATCGCCGGCGAGCAGTACCGCAACGGCGGCATATCGCCGACCGTGCAGCTGATGCTCTCGTCCAGCCCGGACAGCTTCCTCAGCCAGGCCGGTGCCATCAACCAGGCCGGCAGCACGCAGTCCGGTGCGCTGAAGGACCTCCAGGAGCAGCAGCGCAGGCTCGACCAGGACCGCAACGAGGCCCAGGGCAAGCTCGGCGAGCTCGAAGCCACCACCCAGCAGCTGAAGGCCTCCAAGGAGGAGGTCCAGGGCAAGCTGGCCAAGGCCCAGGACCTGTACAACTCGCTGTCCGAGCAGGAGCGCCAGGCGATGCGCGCGGCCGAGGAGAAGGCCGCCGCCGAGGCGAAGGCCAAGGCGGACGCCGCCAAGGCCGAGGCCAAGGCCAAGGCGGACGCCGACCGCGCCTCCCGCGACAACACCCGCGACCAGCTGCCCGCCCCGTCCTCGCCGGCCGCCAAGCCCGCCGCCGCCGCGCCGTCCGCGCCCGCCGCAAACGGCTCGCGCGCCGCCGCCGCGATCGCCGCCGCGGAGAGCAAGCTGGGCGCCCCGTACGTCTACGGCGCGGCCGGTCCGAGCTCCTTCGACTGCTCCGGCCTGACCAGCTGGGCCTACGCCCAGGCAGACGTGTCGCTGCCGCGCACCTCGCAGTCCCAGGCCACCGCCGGTACCAACGTGGGCACCAACATCGCCAACGCCCAGCCCGGCGACCTGATCATCTACCGTGCGGACCGCAGCCACGTCGCGCTCTACGTCGGTGGCGGCCAGGTCATCCACGCGCCGAAGCCCGGCGCGAACGTCCGGTACGAGACCGCCAGCATGCTGCCGATCTCGGCCATCGTGCGCGTCTGATCCGACGTCTGCTCCCGCAGGCCCGGTCTCCCCTCGCGGGAGGCCGGGCCTGCGGCTTTCGTGCCGGGCCGTGCTGATGTCCGATTGCGGGTCAAATATTCGGGTTGGGAGGGGTTTGGACTCGCTCGCCCGGACTCGCTAACGTCTGCCACCGGACTCCCGCTCGACAGCCGCCCGCACCGGTGCGGCGGCGGGGCCGGGTCGCAGGATCGGAGTTACCGTCGTATGGCCGTGCACCGCCGTTCCCCCCTGCCGGGCGCGTTCGCCCGTGCGCTGGTGCTGACCGCCGCGGCCACCACCGCGCTGGGGGTGGCCACGGGGGGTGCCGCCCAGGCCGCCCCGGGCACGCCGGACGGGCCGTCGAACCGCAAGGACGTCAAGGCGCAGGTGGAACAGCTGTACGACGAGGCCGAGCAGGCCTCGGAGAAGTACAACGCCGCACTGGACGTCCAGCAGCGCCTCCAGCACGAGACCGGCACGCTCCAGCAGCAGGTCGCCGTCGCCCAGGGCGAGCTCAACGAGCTCCGCGGCGACCTCGCCACCGTGGCCGGCGCCGAGTACCGGGGCGGCGGGATGGCGCAGACCGTCCAGCTGATGCTCTCCACCGACCCGGAGGGCTACCTCTCCAGGGCCCGCAGCCTGGACCAGGCCGCCGAGCGGCAGAACGAGACGCTGCACGAGGTGGTGGCCCGTCAGCGCCGGCTCGACCAGCGCCGGACGGAGGCCTCGATGAAGCTCTCCGAGCTGGAGGAGACCCGCCGGGCCCTGGCCGAGAGCAAGCAGCAGATCCAGCAGCGGCTGGCCAAGGCGCAGCGGCTGCTCAACAGCCTGGGGGCGGGCGAGCGGGCCCGGATGGTGGCCCAGGACGCCCGCGAGGCCGAGCAGCGGGCCACCCGCGGCACCGACCGCCTCGACCTGGGCACGGCCCCGCCCGCCTCCGAACGCGGCGCGGCCGCGCTGGCCGCCGCCGTGCGGATGATCGGTTCGCCCTATGTGTACGGATCCGCCGGGCCCCGCGCGTTCGACTGTTCCGGTCTGATGTACTGGAGCTGGCGGCAGGCCGGAGTGACCCTGCCGCGCACCTCGCAGGCCCAGGCGTACGCCGGCCAGCGGGTCAGCATCTCCGACGCGCGACCGGGAGACCTGGTGATCTTCTACCGGGACAGGCACCACGTCGGCATGTACGCCGGCGGCGGGGTGATCGTGCACGCCCCCTACCCGGGCGCCAAGGTCCGCTACGAGAGCGTCAACGCGATGCCCGTCGCGGAGGTGATCCGGCTCTGAGCCGGCCCGTCCCGACCCCTCCCGCCGATGCCGTGACACGCCGCCGCGCACTGTCCCGGCGCGGGGCCCTGCTGCTCGCGGCGGGCGGACTGGCCCAGCTGTCACTGCCCCGGGCGGCTCCGGCGGCCTCCGTGGCCGCGGTGGCGGACCAGCGGGCCGAGGTGGCCGCGCTGCTGGCCGAGCGGGCCCGGACGCTGACCGCCCCACCGTCCGCGCCCCCGGTGGAGGCGGCCTACCGCAACCTCGTGCTCGGCCCGGCCGGTCGGCCGGACCGGCTCACCGCCACCGCCGAACTGACCGTCCGGGTGACCGGCTACGACGCCTACCCGGTGGTCCACCCGCGCCGGCTGGAGCTGTGGCGGACCGGCGGGGGCTGGCGGGTCGAACGCGAGGACGGCCCGGACGGGCCGGCGCCGCTCTGGGACTTCGGGACCGTCCGGGCGGTGGCCGGCGCGCACTGCCTGGTGCTCGGCCTGGCCGACGGCCCGGACCCGGCGCAGCTCACGACCGTGGCCGACCGGGCCGTCCCGGCCGTCACCGCGCTCTGGGGCACCGCCTGGCCGGGCCGGCTGCTCCTGGAGCTGCCCGCCACCGAGGAGCAGTTCGGCCGGCTGCTGGACGCCGACCCGGCGGGCTGGACCGGCATGGTGGCGGTCACCACCGCGGCGCCCGGCGCCCCCCGGCACACCCCGGCCGACCGGGTGCTGGTCAACCCCGGCGCCTACCGGGGGCTCAGCGACTTCGGCCGCCAGGTGGTGATCACCCACGAGGCCGTGCACGTGGCGACCCGGGCCGACACCCGGGCCTGGACGCCGCTCTGGCTCTCCGAGGGCGTCGCCGACTGGACCGGCTACCGGGACTCCGGCCGCTCGCCCCGGCAGATCGCCCCCGAGCTGGCCCGGGACGTCGCCGCCGGCCGGGTGCCCTCGGCGCTCCCCGCCGACCGGGACTTCACCGCCGGGGCCGACGGCATCGCCCAGGCCTACGAGCAGGCCTGGCTGGCCTGCGACCTGATCGCCCGGCGCTTCGGGCCGGACCGGCTGGTCGGCTACTACCGGGCGGTCGGCGCGGCGGGCGCGGGGGCGGGCCGGGAGGAGCAGTCGGACCGCGTCCTGCGGGACGAGCTGGGCCTCGGACTGGCCGAGTTCACCGCGCTCTGGGTCACCGAGGTCCGCCGCCTGGCGGCCTAGCGCCGCCGCTGGGCCGGCGGCCGGTCGATGCCGTCCAGCAGGTCCTGCTCGTACGCGATCCCCGGGCGCACCGGGTAGCCGTTCGCCGACACCGGCTCCGGCTCCGCGCGGTCCAGCACGACGGTCGGCGGGAGCTGGGCAGCCCCGCGGGTCGAGCGCCAGAGCCGGACGCAGGACAGCCCGGTGGCGGCCAGCAGCAGCAGGTTGCGCAGGGTCAGCGCGGTGACGGCCCAGGGCTCGCTGCCGACCAGCTCGCTGAAGAGCAGCGGGAACTCCACCACGGTCAGCGGCGTCGCGGCCAGGACCAGCAGCGCCACCGGGCGCTGGCTGGTGCCGCGCACGGTCAGGCAGACCGCCGCCACGCCGACCAGCCAGACCAGGTACTGCGGGCTGATCACCCGGCTGGTCACGGTGAAGATCAGCAGCGCGGCCAGCGCAGCGTCGTACATGGTCGCCGCGTTGCGGCGCTTGGCGGTGAAGCGCCAGAGCAGCAGCCAGGCGAAGCCCAGCAGGCTGCCGGCCAGCATCACCTTGCCGACCACGTTCACCCACGGCCCGAGCATCTCGACCGAGCCGTAGTTCATCGTCACCCTGCCGTCCCAGGCGCCGGCCATCCGGGCGAAGTGCAGCGGCAGCGCGCCGACCGACTCCACCTCGACGCCGCGGTCCTTCTGGAAGGTCAGGAACTCGAAGGCGCCGTTCATCCCGGCCGCCAGCAGGAAGCCCACCGAGACGGCGGTGGCCGCGGCGGCGGTCCAGGAGCGGCGGGTGCGGCGGCCGGACGGGGTGCCGATCAGGCCGATCAGCGGCCAGATCTTGATGATCCCGCCCAGCCCCAGCAGGATGCCGCCGATCGCCGGGCGGCGGATCAGCGCCAGCAGGCCGGCCACTGCGACGGCGGTGACGATGACGTCGTACCGGTTGTAGATCATCGGACCGAGCAGCGGCACGCCGGCCACCCAGACCCAGGCACCGGTCAGGGCCCGGCCCCTGCGCAGGCCGGTACGCACCAGCAGGGCCATCGCGACCGCGTCGGCCAGCCCGCAGATCACCCAGAAGGAGACCAGGTACGACCAGGGCAGCAGCCCGGGCAGCATGATCACCAGGGCGGCGCCGGGCGGGTACTGCCAGGTCACGTCGTCCAGCGGGAAGGTGCCGGTCTGCAGGACGCCGTACCAGCCGTGGTAGATCAGCCAGACGTCCGTGGTGATGTCCCCGCCGGCCATCCGCAGCACGCCGGTCACCAGCAGCAGCAGCAGTGCCCGGGAGGCCAGCCACGTCCCGCCGAGCGCGCAGAGCGCCCCGGTACGCCGGGAGGGGCCGGTGGGGGCCGGTACGGGCTCCTGGCGGACGGCCAGCGCCGTGCCGGGGCCGTCGGCGCCGCTGGGTGAACCGGACTTGGTGGCCGGGGCCAACTCCACTGCGCTCCCTCGTTCGTCTCGGACGTCCCACCGGAGGCGTCGCGCGACGGACGCCCGGGCGGCCGGTGCCGGGCGCGGCGCCACGTTCGGCGGGGCCGCACCGGCTGCCTAGGTTCTAGGACAGACCCGGGGGAGAAACGGTTGCCGTGCGCGGATCCGTTCCCGGCGGGTCGTGGTGTTGACCTATCGTACGGATCACCCAGCGGTACACCGAGCACCCCCCGACCGAGCGAGCCGTGGCCTGATGCACAAGACCTTGATCGTCACCAATGACTTCCCGCCGCGACCCGGCGGCATCCAGGCCTTCGTCCACAACATGGCTGTCCGTCAGCCCGCCGGGAGCATCGTGGTCTACGCGTCGACCTGGCGCGACGGCGCCGAGGTCGCCCGCTTCGACGCCGAACAGCCGTTCCCGGTGATCCGCGACCGGACGAAGGTGATGGTTCCCACACCGCGCGTCACCCGCCGGGCCGCCGAGATCCTCCGCGCCGAGAAGTGCGACTCGGTCTGGTTCGGCGCGGCCGCCCCGCTCGGGCTGATGGCGCCCGCGCTGCGCCGGGCCGGAGCCGGCGGCCGACTGCTCGGCATGACGCACGGCCACGAGGCCGCCTGGGCCCAGCTCCCGGTGGCCCGGCAGCTGCTGCGCCGGATCGGCGCCGGTACCGACACCCTCACCTACCTCGGCGAGTACACCCGCTCCCGGATCGCCGACGCGGTCGGTTCGGAGGCGGCCGCCCGGATGGTGCAACTGCCGCCGGGGGTCGACGAGCAGACCTTCCACCCCGACTCGGGCGGCGCCGAGCTGCGCCGCCGGCTCGGGCTGGCGGACCGGCCGGTGGTGGTCTGCGTCTCCCGGCTGGTGCCGCGCAAGGGCCAGGACACCCTGATCGAGGCGATGCCGCAGATCCTCGCCGAGGTGCCGGACGCCGTGCTGCTGATCGTCGGCGACGGCCCCTACCGGGCGGACCTGGAGAAGCTCGCCGACGCCCGGGGCGTGCGCCACGCGGTGCGGTTCACCGGCGCGGTGCCGTGGTCGGAGCTGCCCGCGCACTACGGCGCCGGGGACGTCTTCGCGATGCCCTGCCGGACCCGGCGGGGCGGGCTGGACGTCGAGGGCCTGGGCATCGTCTACCTGGAGGCCTCGGCGACCGGTCTGCCGGTGGTGGCCGGGGACTCCGGCGGCGCGCCGGACGCGGTGCTGGAGGGCGAGACCGGCTACGTGGTGCCGGGCGGCTCGCCGGCCGCCGCGGCCGAGCGGATCGTCCGGCTGCTGAACGACGAGGAGCTGCGCCGGCGGCTCGGCGAGGCCGGGCGGCGCTGGGTGGACCGCTCCTGGCGGTGGGACCTGCTGGCCGGGCGGCTGACCTCGCTGCTGGCGGGCTGACGAAGCGGTGCGGGCCCCGCCGCCGCGGCGGGGCCCGCACCGTACGGTCAGCGCTGGTAGATCGCCTCGACGTCGGCCGCGAAGTCCTTCAGCACCAGGTTGCGCTTGAGCTTGAGCGACGGCGTGAGGTGGCCGCTCTCCTCGGAGAAGACGGTGTCCAGCAGCCGGAACTTCTTCACCGCCTCGGCGTGCGAGACGGCGGCGTTGCCGTCGTCCACGGCGGCCTGGACGGCGGCCAGCAGGTCCGCGTCCTCGCGCAGCTCGGCCACCGTGGCGGTGGCGGGCTTGCCGTTCAGCTCCTTCCACTTGGGGAAGAAGTCCTCGTCCACGGTGACCAGGCAGCCGATGAACGGCCTGCGGTCGCCGACCACCATCACCTCGCCGATCAGCGCGTGCGCCCGGATCCGGTCCTCGATCACCGCCGGGGCGACGTTCTTGCCGCCCGCGGTGACGATGATCTCCTTCTTGCGGCCGGTGATGGTGAGGTAGCCCTCGGAGTCCAGCGAGCCGATGTCGCCGGTGGAGATCCAGCCGTCCTTCAGCGCCTCGGCGGTGGCCTGCGGGTTGTTCCAGTAGCCGGTGAACACCTGCGGACCCTTGAACAGGACCTCGCCGTCCTCGGCGATCCGGACGGCGGCGCCGGGCAGCGGCTGGCCGACCGTACCGATCTTCGGCTTGTCCCACGGGTTGAAGGCGGTGGCCGCGCAGGTCTCGGTCAGGCCGTAGCCCTCCAGGACGGTGAAGCCGATGCCCCGGTAGAAGTGGCCGAGCCGCTCGCCGAGCGGGGCGCCGCCGGAGATCGCGTGGGTGGCCCGGCCGCCGAGCGCGGCGCGCAGCTTGCTGTAGACCAGCTTGTCGAAGATCTTGTGCTTGATCCGCAGGCCCAGGCCCGCACCGCCGGCGTCCAGCGCCCGGCTGTACGCGATCGCGGTGTCGGCGGCCTTGTCGAAGATCTTGCCCTTGCCGTCGGCCTGGGCCTTCGCGCGGGCGGTGTTGTAGACCTTCTCGAACACTCTCGGCACGCCCAGGATCAGGGTGGGCCGGAACGCCGCCAGCTCGGCGGTGACGTCCTTGATGTCCGAGACGTGGCCGAGCTTGATCGGGGCCATCGCGGGGGCGATCTCGGCGATCCGGCCGAGCACGTGGGCCAGCGGCAGGAAGAGCAGCACCGAGCTCTCGCCGGTGCGGAACAGCGGGGCCAGCCGCTCCACGATGTTGCCGCACTCGGCCATGAAGTTGGCGTGGGTCAGCTGGCAGCCCTTGGGGCGGCCGGTGGTGCCCGAGGTGTAGACGACGGTGGCGATCGAGTCGGCCGTCGCCAGCGACCGGCGCTCGGCCACGGTCGCGTCGGTGACGTCCCGGCCCGCCCCGGCCAGCGTCGCCAGGGCGCCGCCCTCGATCTGCCAGGTCTGCCGCAGCAGCGGCAGGCGCCCCCGGACCTCCTCGACCACCGCGGCGTGCTGGGCGGTCTCGGTGAGGACGGCCACCGCCCCGGAGTCGCCGAGGATCCACTCCACCTGTTCGGCGGAGGAGGTCTCGTACACCGGCACGGTGATCGCGCCGGCCGTCCAGATCGCGAAGTCCAGCAGCGTCCACTCGTAGCGGGTGCGGGACATGATGCCCACCCGGTCGCCGGGCTCGATGCCCGCGGCGATCAGACCCTTGGCGGCGGCGTGCACCTCGACCAGGAACTGGGCGGCGGTCAACTCCTGCCACCGGCCGTCCACCTTGCGACTGAGCACCACGACGTCCGGGTGCCGCTCGGCGTTCTGGTGCACGAGGTCGGAGAGGTTACCGCCGCTCGGTACCTGGTAGAGGGCCGGAAGGCTGAAGTCGAGCAAGACTGCTCCTCGTTCGCGACGCTGCGGGACGGCAGGACGTTACTGCCCGGTAGGCAGCTTCGACCAGGGGGGTCGGCTCCGGTGTTCGAAGTGTCACACCTTTACCCGGTCCGACCAGGCCGTGACCGGGTCGTTCGAATGGCACCCTACGGCAGCCCGGACGTGACCGGCGGGTAGCCTGCGAGCGCCCCCGAGCCCGGGGCCGCGCACCCTCCGAGCCCCGGACCTGAGGGATCGCCGGGCGCGATAGCCTGCTCCGGGCGCACCCGACCGAGCAGGCTCGGCCGGGCCGGCAGCAAGGGACGACGCGGAGGGCCATACCCATGGCGGAGCACACCAGGTCGAGCATCACCATCGACGCGACCCCGGCGAAGGTCATGGCCGTGATCGCCGACTTCGCCGCCTACCCGGCCTGGACCGGCGAGGTCAAGGAGGTCGAGGTGCTGGAGACCGCCGAGAACGGCCGCGCCGCCCAGGTGCGCCTGCTGCTCGACGCCGGCGCCATCCGCGACGAGCACGTGCTGGCCTACACCTGGGACGGCGACCGCGAGGTCGGCTGGACGCTGGTGCGCAGCCAGATGCTCCGTTCGCTGGACGGCTCCTACTCGCTCGCCCCGCTGGACGGCGGCCGGACCGAGGTCACCTACCAGCTGGCCGTCGACGTCAAGATCCCGATGCTCGGGATGATCAAGCGCAAGGCCGAGAAGGTCATCATCGACCGGGCGCTGGCCGGACTGAAGAAGCGCGTCGAGGGCTGACGCCGGGAAAGCGGGGCTGGACGGCATGACGGCGACACGCACCATCCTGGTCAGCGGCGACGCGGCGGCGCCCACGGTGGCCGCCGCCACCGCCCTGCACGCCGCCCGGCAGGGGCGGCGCACCCTGCTGCTGGCCGCCGACGACCCGCACCGCACCCTGGACGCCGTCCTCGGCGCCCGGCTGGAGCCCGAACCGGCCCCGTACGCCCCCGGCCTGACCGTGGCCAGGATCGACGAGCAGGCCGCGTTCCGGCACGCCCTCGGCGAGATCGGCGGCCGGATCAAGCCCGCGCTCGACCTGCTCGGCGCCGACCCGCTCGACCCCGAGGAGCTCACCGCCCTCCCCGGCACCGCCCGGCTCGCCCTGCTCCGGGCCCTGCCCGCCGCCGAGGCGGACGTCCTGGTGGTGCTCGCCCCGCCGCCCGCCGAGCTGATCGCCGCGCTCGCGCTGCCCGAGCAGCTGGAGCGCTACCTGGCCCGGCTGGTGCCCGAGCAGCGGCAGGCCGCCCGGGCGCTGCGCCCGCTGCTGGCCGGCCTGGCCGGGGTGCCGATGCCCGCCGACTGGCTCTACGAGGGCCGGACCAAGGCGGCCGCCGCGCTCG
The DNA here is from genome assembly GCF_042737525.1 of Kitasatospora sp. NPDC059973. Taxonomy (NCBI): domain Bacteria; kingdom Bacillati; phylum Actinomycetota; class Actinomycetes; order Kitasatosporales; family Streptomycetaceae; genus Kitasatospora; species Kitasatospora sp. NPDC059973. The sequence goes on from NZ_JBHWUI010000098.1 coordinate 31,746, forward strand.
CCGAGGCCCGTGCGGCGCTCGCCGCCCCCGGCACCAGCGTCCGCCTGGTCACCGCCGCCGACGCCCACCCGTACGGCGAGCTGCGCCGGATCCGGGCCGGGCTGGCCCTGCACGGCCACCGGCCGGACGCCGTGGTGGTGCACGGCGCGCTGCCGGACGCCGCCGCCGACTCGGCCGACCCCTGGCTGGCCGGGCTGGCCCGGCGCCGGCAGGAGGAGCTGGCCGCGCTGACCGCCGCGAGCGACGTCCCGGTGCTGGTCACCGGGTTCACCGAGGTCACCCTGGAGGCCGTCGCGGACCGCCTCTACGGCGCGGGCGCCGGCCCGGCCCCGCTCGACCCGAAGCCGTGGAGCGTCGAGGACCGGCTGGCCGAGGACGGACTGCTGGTCTGGCACCTCGCGCTGCCCGGTGCCGAGCGGGCCGACCTGGACCTGGTGCGGCGCGGCGACGAACTCGTGGTCGGCCTCGGTGCCCACCGGCGGGTGCTCACGCTGCCCTCGGCGCTGCGCCGCTGCACGGTGGCGGGCGCGGGCCTGCACGACGGGGCGCTCGCCGTCCGGTTCGCGCCCGATCCGGCGCTCTGGCCGCGCGGCTGAGCACCCCGCGCGGACGCGACCGGGCCTCCCGCGCCGCCCGGTGACCGTGCGCCGGTTCGCCCTCCGCGCCGCCCGGTGACCGTGCGCCGGCCCCGATGGCGGGCCGTCGGGGCGGTCGGGCCCGTCCGGTAGCGTCGGGGCCAGGGGCCGCAGGCGCGGCCGGAGCTGAGGAGACGCCCGCGATGACCACTGCCGACGACCGCACCGAGCAGGCTGCCGAGCACCCGTTCGGCCCGGAGCTGGGCCCGCTGGTGGACGAGGTGCGCCGGTTCGCGTCCGTCGTCGGCCAGAAGGCCCAGGAGGCGAGCGCCGACACCCTGATCTCGCTGGCCGGCCTCGCCGAGCGCCTGCGCGAGAAGCAGCCCGAGGTGTACGGCCACCTGTCCGCCGCCGGCACCGGCCTGGCCGCCGCCGGCGGGGAGCTGATGGCCGCCTACCGGGCCGCCGTGGCCGGCCACGAGCACCGCTGGACCGCCGGGGACGCCGCGCGCAGCGAGCGGATCGACCTCGACACACCTGACGGGCCGTCCGACAAGCAGTGAAGCCCGGACTCCCGGGAAGTGACCGTGCGGACCCTTGCTGTGACGGAGCGGGGCGGAATGTACGACTTTTGAAGCTGCTCGGCGAGCTTGGTCGTGAATTGTCTTCGGTTAATGTAGGCGACGGTGTGTACGGGGGCAGGGTTGGACGGTACCGTTCCGTCCAGCGGGAACGAGTGAATAGCTGAGGGACACATGGCTCTGACCATCGGCGTCGACGTCGGCGGGACCAAGATCGCGGCAGGCGTGGTCAACGAGGCGGGCGAGATCCTGGCCCGGACCAGGGTGCCCACCCCGGCCGACCCGCAGTGGGCGGTCGACGCCATCGCGCAGGCCGTGCGCGAGCTCAAGGAGCAGTACCCCGACGTGGTCGCGGCCGGCGTCGGAGCCCCCGGCTTCGTCGACCGCGACCGCTCCACGGTGATCTTCGCCCCCAACATCGACTGGGAGGACGAGCCGCTGCGCGGCCGGATCGAGGAGCTCACCGGCCTGGACACCGTGGTCGAGAACGACGCCAACTGCGCTGCCTGGGCCGAGTTCCGCTTCGGCGCCGCCGCCGAGTACTCGGACATGGTGCTGATCACCGTCGGCACCGGCATCGGCGGCGGGATCGTCCTGGACGGCCGGCTGCACCGCGGCCGGTTCGGCGTGGCCGGCGAGATCGGCCACCTCAACATGGTCCCCGACGGCCTGCCCTGCGGCTGCGGCGGCAAGGGCTGCTGGGAGCAGTACGGCTCGGGCCGGGCGCTGCGCCGCTACGGCCGGGAGATGGCCGCCGCCGACCCCGTGCGCGGCCGGCGGATGCTGGAGCTGAACGACGGCGTCGCCGAGACCATCCGCGGCATCCACATCACCGAGGCGGCCGAGGCGGGCGACCCGCTCGCCCTGGACTGCTACAACGAGCTGGCCGACTGGCTGGGCCGCGGCATGGCCGACCTCGCCGCGCTCTTCGACCCGGCGGTCTTCGTGCTGGGCGGCGGGGTCTCCGACTCCGGCCGGCTGCTGCTCGACCCGGTCGCCAAGGCCTTCGAGCACTACCTGACCGGCGGGGTGCACCGCCCGCGCGCCGAGGTGGTGCTCGCCTCGATGGGCTCCGCCTCCGGCATCGCCGGCGCGGCCGACCTCGCCCGCACCGTCTGACCCACCCACCCCGCACCCGCCGACGGCGGCGGCGCGACCGGAGCCTCGTGGCCC
>NZ_JBHWUI010000099.1:0-33725 GCF_042737525.1 Kitasatospora sp. NPDC059973
GGTTGTCCGCCTCCCGGCCGCGCCACCCCCCCGCGGGGGTGGGCCCAACCCCGCGGGGGGCCCGCCCCCCCCCGGGGGGGGGGGGTCCCGCCACCCCGCCCCCCCCCCCCCTCGGGGTTCCCGCCCGCGCCCGCGGCTACTTCAGGGCGGCGAGCACGGCGTCCGCCATCACCTTCTCGCCGGTGGCGTTGGGGTGGAAGGGGACGGCCGGGGAGCCCGGCAGCGCGCCCTCGATCCAGCGGTCGTCCGAGCAGACGTCGTGGCCGACGGTCGGGGTGGCGGTGTCCACGTAGGTGGCGCCGCCCGCGGCGGCGGTGGACTTGAGCATCGCGTTCAACTGGCCGAGCACGCCGTACATGTACTCGACGTCCCCCGCCGTGACGGGCTGGCGCAGGAAGCACTCGGAGCCGTCGGCCGGCAGCACGGACGGGTAGCCCACCAGCAGGACCCTGGCGCCGGGTGCCTTGGCGTGGATGCGCTTCAGGGTGTCGGCGATCTGCGGCCGGGCGGCGGCGATCCGGTCGGCCAGGTCGTCGTTGCCGTACTGCCAGGACCAGCTGGACCAGTCCCAGTAGCCGTGGTGGAAGACGTCCTTGCAGGGCGTGCCCAGCGGGTTGACCGCCGCGCCGGCGATGCAGACCCCGACCAGTTCGCCGAGCCCGAGGTCGGTGGCGCCGAGGTCGTTGCCGCCGATGCCGAGGGTCACCAGGTCGGTGTCGGCGGTGACGGCGTCCAACTGCGGGTCGTTGACCCGGATGAACGCGTCGTACTGGGGCTGCGTCATCGCCTTCACCTTGGCGGCGGCACAGGTGACGTCGGTGTAGGCGGTGGCCTTGAGGGCGGCCGCCACCAGGTGGCCGTAGTTGCGGTCGGAGCGCAGGCACAGGCCGGCCGACTGGCCGGGCACCCCGGCGCCGGCGGCGTAGGAGTCGCCGAGGGCGACGTAGTGGCGGGGGGCGGGCGTGGCGGCCTGCGCGCTGGTGGAGGTCAGGGCGAGGGCCGCGCCCAGTGCGGCGGCGGCGAGCAGGGCGGGCTTCCGGGAAGTCCGGGTCGTGCGGCGTTTCCGGGCAGGGCTGAGCACGGGTTCCTCCTGGGGGAGAGAGAACGAGTGGGGGGTCGCGCCAGCCGGGCCACAGCTTTACTACTGACAGGTAAGTTACCGCCAGGTTTCGAATGCGTCCATGCCCGGTGCGGAAATTCCCGAAAACCCGTCAGAAGCATTTCGGAATAACGCTCCACCGTGTATCGGAGGTATTTCCGAAACGCCCCGGAGCGGAATTGCCGCCGCAGCTTGTTACTCACCGGTTGACGCGCCCCGCCGCAGGCCGCAGTATCGGGCGCACGCCGCACCGCCCGCACGCCGCACCGCAGGACCACCGGCCGCACCGCCGGACCACTGATGGAGGAGAGCGCATGGCCCTGGACGCCGATGTCATCGTCATCGGAGCCGGTCTCGCGGGCCTCGCCGCGACCGCCGAACTCGCCGACGCCGGACGGCGGGTGATCCTGCTCGACCAGGAGCCCGCGGCCTCCTTCGGCGGGCAGGCGCACTGGTCCTTCGGCGGTCTCTTCCTGGTCGACTCGCCCGAGCAGCGCCGGATGCGGATCCGCGACTCGCACGCGCTCGCCCTCCAGGACTGGCAGGGCACCGCCGGCTTCGACCGCGCCGAGGACGCCTGGCCGCGCCGCTGGGCCGAGGCCTACGTCGACTTCGCGGCGGGGGAGAAGCGGGCCTGGCTGCGCGCCCAGGGCGTGCGGTTCTTCCCGGTCGTCGGCTGGGCCGAGCGCGGCGGGCTGCTGGCCGACGGACCCGGCAACTCCGTCCCCCGCTTCCACATCACCTGGGGCACCGGGCCCGGCCTGCTCGAACCCTTCGTCCGCCGGGTCCGGGCCGCCGCCGAACGCGGCCTGGTCGACCTGCGGTTCCGCCACCGCGTCACCGGCCTCTCCGCGCACGCCGGGGTCACCGACACCGTCGCCGGCGAGGTGCTGGTGCCCAGCGACGCGGCGCGCGGCGAGGCCAGTTCGCGCGAGGTCGCCGGCCAGTTCGAACTCCGCGCGCAGGCCGTGATCGTCACCTCCGGCGGCATCGGCGGCAACCACGACCTGGTCCGCAAGGCCTGGCCCGCCCGGCTCGGCACCCCGCCCGAGCGGATGCTCTCCGGCGTCCCCGCCCACGTCGACGGCCTGATGCTCGGCATCACCGGCGAGGCGGGCGGCAACCTGATCAACGGCGACCGGATGTGGCACTACACCGAGGGCATCGAGAACTGGGACCCGATCTGGGCCCGGCACGGCATCCGCATCCTGCCCGGCCCGTCCTCGCTCTGGCTGGACGCCCGCGGCCGCCGGCTGCCCGTCCCGCTCTTCCCCGGCTTCGACACCCTCGGCACCCTCGAACACCTCCGGACCACCGGGCACGACCACACCTGGTTCGTGCTCAGCCAGAAGATCATCGAGAAGGAGTTCACCCTCTCCGGCTCCGAGCAGAACCCCGACCTCACCGGCCGCTCGGTGCGCGGCGTGCTCGGCCGCGCGCTGCCCGGCGCCCCCGGCCCGGTCCGCGCCCATCTGCGGCACGGACCCGACTTCGTGGTCGCCGGCAACCTGGCGGACCTCGCCCGCGGCATGAACGCCCGCACGCGCGAGGCGCTGATCGACCCGGACGAGCTGCGCCGCACCGTCGAGGCCCGGGACCGGCAGCTCGCCAACCCGTTCGCCAAGGACCTCCAGGTCACCGCCATCCACGGCGCCCGCCGCTACCTGGGCGACAAGCTGATCCGCACGGCCGCGCCGCACCGCATCCTCGACCCGGCGGCCGCCCCGCTGATCGCCGTCCGGCTGAGCATCCTGACCCGCAAGTCGCTCGGCGGGCTGGAGACCGACCTCTCCGCCCGGGTGCTGCGGCCCGGCGGCGAGGCGCTGGAGGGCGTGTACGCGGCCGGCGAGGCGGCCGGCTTCGGCGGCGGCGGGGTGCACGGCTACCGCTCGCTGGAGGGGACCTTCCTCGGGGGCTGCCTCTTCTCCGGCCGCACGGCGGGCCGGGCGGCGGCGGCCGCGACGGCGTAACGGGCGGCGGCCTTCGCGCCGCAACAGCCCTGGGCTGCTGCCGAGTTGGCCCGCGAGCGTGCGGCGGCCGGCGTGGAGCCGGGCTGCACCGGTCGGTCCCGGGCACCCGCACCCACGCGCCCGTCACGGGCCTTCGACGGCTGTTCGACGGCCACCATCCGGCCCCGGGCGGGGCCGCGCCGGCCCTGCCCGGTAGCGTCTGATGCTCGCCGCGGCCCGAACGGCCGGGTCCGACCGGTACCGGTGGCGCGGCGGGCGGGGGAGAGTGGTGGCAGCACAGGCCGTGTTGGTGACGACCCGTTGGGGCGGGGCACTGCGAAGGGGCGGGGCATGAATGGTCGGGGGACCGTACTCGGAGGTAGGTACGCGCTGACCGAGTGGATCGGTGGCGGCGGCATGGGCGCCGTCTGGCGCGCCGACGACCGGGTGCTGGAGCGGCAGGTCGCCGTCAAGGTCCTGCACGCGGGACTGCTGGAGGAGGGGACGTTCGCGTCGCGGTTCCGGCGCGAGGCCCAACTGCTCGCGGCGATCAGCCACCCGGGCATCGTGGAGGTCCACGACTACGGGGAGCAGGGCGGCGACGCCGGGCACGGCGCCGAGGGCGAGCGGATCGCCTACATCGTGATGGAACTCGTCGAGGGACGGCCGCTGGACAAGGCCCTCGACGAGGACGGACCGATGCCGCCCGAGCGGGCGCTGAGCCTGCTCGCCAGGGCGCTCGACGCGCTGCACGCCGCCCACCAGCAGGAGATCGTGCACCGGGACGTCAAGCCGTCCAACCTGATGCTGGGGGACGACGGCCGGGTGACGGTGACGGACTTCGGCATCGCGCGGGCGCTGGTGAGCACCACGCTCACGGCGACCAACGTGGTGGTCGGCACCGCCCTGTACATGGCCCCGGAGCAGGCCGGCGGCGGCGGTGTCACGCCGGCCTCGGACCTCTACTCGCTCGGCGTGGTCTGCTACGAACTGCTGACCGGCACGCCGCCGTTCACCGGCGAGAGCGTGGTCGAGGTGGCGCTCAAGCACGTCCAGCAGCCGGCGCCGGAGCTGCCCGGTGAGTTCGCGCCGGCCGTGCGGGAGTTCGTCGCCCGGGCGCTGGCCAAGCAGCCGGGGGACCGGTTCGCCGACGCCGCCGCGATGGCGGCCGCGGCACGGGAGGCGGTCGGCGACAGGTCGGCGCCGGTCGCCGCGGTGGCGCGTCCCGTCTCGCCCGCCGTGCCCGGGACCCCGGTGGCCGGCGCCCCGGCGGCCGAGGTCGCCCGGGTGGCACGCCGGACCGGCGCCGAGCCCGGTGCGGGCCGGCGGTGGCGCCGCCTCCTGGTGCCCGTCATCATTCCGGTGGTCATCACCGGTGGCGCGGCCACGGTCGTGCTGGTGGAGCGGGGCCCGTTTCACACGCAGACGCAGACGCAACAGCCCGGTGCGCAGCCGGCGGTGTCGGTGTCCGCCGGCCCGCTCACCGACAGCCCGGCGGCGACCGCGTCGCCGACCGGGGAGCTCCCGGCCACGCCGGCGCCGGGCGCGGAGCCCACGCCGGGCGCTCCACCGGCCGCGGAGCCGGAGTCCGGCGGAGCGCCCGTGCCGCCCGCCGGCGGCGCGCCGGAGGTCCCGGCACCGGGCGCGGCACCGAAGCCGGGCGGCGGCTCGGCGGCCGGCGGTACGGGGTCGGCCGGCGGGTCCTCCGGGGGATCCGCCGCCGGATCGGGCGGCACCTCGCCGAAGACGGGCGGTAGCGGTAGCGGCAGCGGTGGGGCGGCTCCTGCGCCGAACCAGCCCGCGCCGCAGGCCCCCGCACCCCAACAGCCCGCCCCGTCGGCGCCCGCGCCGAACCAGCCGGCGCCCAGCCCCGAGGCTCCCAGGCCGCCGGAGTCCAAGCCGTCGGCGCCGACCGTGCCCGCGGGGTGCGGCGGCAGCCGGTGGGGCGACATCGTCAACGTGGCCGACGGCCAGAAGCTCGGCCTGGCCGCCGCCGGCCCGTCGCCGGGCGGCGCCGTCGTGGTGGGCGGGACGACCGCCTACGGCTGGGTGCGCTCGGACCCGAACCCGGGCGGCTGGTACGAGATCCACGCGTGCGGCCTGAGCGGGCCGGCCCTCGTCCAGGATACCGACTTCTCGAACACGTCGAGTCAGAAGGTGCTGCTCTCACCGGGGTTCAGCTTCATGGCCAACTGGTCGGTGGTCGGCGCGGGCGCCCAGGGCGTCTACTACCTCAAGGACTACATGGGGTCGACCTGCCTGACCGACAACGGCGCGGGCAGGCAGGCCACCATGACCGCCTGCACGCCGGGCAACGCCTACCAGCAGTGGCGGATGCCGTGAGTCGCGGGGCTCCGGAGTGAGCCCTACCGGTCGTCGGTGACGCCGAGGCGCAGGTGGTCGACGTGGTAGACGGCGTGGTCGAGGAGTGCGGCGACGTGGTCGTCGTGGAGGGAGTAGACCACTGAGCGGCCGCGGCGCTCGCCGACGACCAGGCCGAGGTTGCGCAGCAGGCGGAGCTGGTGGGAGCAGGCGGACTGCTCCATGCCGACGGCGTCGGCGAGTTCGGTGGCGGCCCGCGGGCCCTCCCGCAGCTGGGCGAGTATCAGCAGGCGGGAGGGGGTGGCCAGGGCCTGGAGGGTGTTCGCCACCTTGGCCGCGTTCGACGCGTCCAGGCGCATCTGCGGCACGGCGTTCTCGGCGGCTGCGTGTCCCATGGGGGCATCCTACGGGGCGGGACTCCGGGGGGCCCGGCCCGCAGGAACGAATGAAAGTGTGTTCATATGTTCCTGTATCGTGGCGGACATGTCCGCCACCGTGCTCACCCGACCGCCGGTCCCCACCGCCCCCGCGACGGCGCCCCCGCGCCGCACCCGGGTGCTCGCGCTGCCCGAGGCCCGCTGGGCGGCCGCCGCCACCGCGGCCTTCCTGGCCGCCCTCGCCGTGCGGTTGCTCGATGGCCCCGGGTGGGCGTCCGGCGCGCTGTACGCGGCCGCGTACCTGGCCGGCGGCTGGGAGCCCGCCCTGGCCGGGCTGCGGGCGCTGCGCGAGCGGACCCTGGACGTCGACCTGCTGATGGTGGTCGCCGCCCTCGGCGCCGCGGCCATCGGCCAGCCGCTGGACGGCGCCCTGCTGATCGTGATCTTCGCGACCAGCGGCGCCCTGGAGGCGCTGGCCACCGCCCGCACCGCCGACTCCGTCCGGGGCCTGCTCGACCTCGCCCCCGCCACGGCCTGCCGGCTCACCGCCGACGGCCGGGAGGAGACCGTCCCCACCGCCGCACTCGCCGTCGGCGACACCGTGCTGGTCCGCCCCGGCGAGCGGATCGGCGCCGACGGCCGGGTCCTCGACGGCAGCAGCGAGGTCGACCAGGCCACCATCACCGGCGAACCGCTGCCCGCCGCCCGGTCCGTCGGGGACGAGGTGTACGCGGGCACCCTCAACGGCGCCGGCGCGCTGCGGATCCGGGTCGAACGGGACGCCGCCGACTCCGTGATCGCCCGGATCGTCGCCATGGTGCAGGAGGCCTCCGAGACCAAGGCGCCCACCCAGCTCTTCGTCGAGAAGGTCGAACAGCGCTACGCCGCCGCTCTGGTGGCCGCCACCCTGCTGCTCTTCGCCGTCCCCCTCGCCCTCGGCGCGGAGCTGACCGCCACCCTGCTGCGCGCCATGACGTTCATGATCGTCGCCTCGCCGTGCGCCGTGGTGCTGGCCACCATGCCGCCGCTGCTCTCCGCCATCGCCAACGCCGGCCGGCACGGCGTGCTGGTCAAGTCCGCCGTGGTGATGGAGCGGCTCGGCCAGGTGGACACCGTCGCCCTGGACAAGACCGGCACCCTCACCGAGGGCACGCCGAAGGTCGTCGAGCTGCGCCCGCTCGGCGTCACCGAGGCCGAGCTGCTCTCCCTCGCGGCCGCCGCCGAGCACCCCAGCGAGCACCCGTTGGCCCGGGCGGTGGTCGCCGCCGCCCGCGAGCGCGGCCTGGTCCCGCCCGCGGCCACCGACTTCACCGCCACCCCGGGGATCGGCGTGCGGGCCGTGGTCGGCGGCGCGGTGGTCGCGGTGGGCGCCCCCGGTCCGTACCGCGGGCACGCCGCGGTCGCCGAGCTGGAGGCGGCCGGCCGCACCGCCGTCCTGGTGCTGCGCGACGGGGAGCCGGTCGGCGTGCTCGGCCTCGCCGACCGCCCGCGCGAACAGGCCGCGGCCGCCGTCCGGGGCCTGGCCGCGCTCACCGGCCGCCCGCCGGTGCTGCTCACCGGCGACAACCGGCTCGCCGCCGAGCACCTCGCCCGGGAGGTCGGTCTGACCGACGTCCGGGGCGCGCTGCTGCCCCAGGACAAGGTGGCGGCGGTCCGCGAACTGGCCGACGGCGGGCACCGGGTGCTGATGGTCGGGGACGGCGTCAACGACGCCCCCGCGCTGGCCGCCGCGCACAGCGGGGTCGCGATGGGCCGGGCCGGGTCCGACCTCGCCCTGGAGACCGCGGACGCGGTGGTGGTGCGCGACGAACTGACCGCGGTGGCGGCCGTGGTGGCGCTCTCCCGGCGGGCCCGCCGGCTGGTCGTGCAGAACCTGGCGATCGCCGGGGCGTTCATCACCGTCCTGGTGGTCTGGGATCTGGCCGGTACGCTGCCACTGCCGCTCGGTGTCGCCGGGCACGAGGGCTCCACCGTGATCGTCGGCCTCAACGGCCTGCGGCTGCTGCGCGAACGGGCGTGGCTGCGGGCCCTCCACCAGGAAGCCCCGGGCGCCGGGGCCGGGAACCACGAGGAGCGCTGAGCCGATGAGCCGTCGAGACCGCGAGCGCGGTGGCGGGAAGGGGCCCGCGGCCCCGGTGACCGTCACCGTCTGCCGGGGCTGCTGCTGCGGCACCCAGGAGAAGCACCCGGGCGTCGACCACGCGGGCCAGTACGAGCGGCTGCGCGAGGCCGTCGGCGGAGCGGGCAAGGTCCGCGCGGTCAAGTGCCTGGACGCGTGCGCGCACTCCAACGTCGTGGTGGTCGGCCCGTCCAGCGAGGGCCGCGCGGCCGGTGGTCGCCCGGTCTGGCTGGGCTGGGTGCTGGCGGACGACATGGTCGAGGAGATAGCCGAGTGGGTGCACGCCGGCGGCCCCGGCCTGGCCGAGCCGCCCGGGCTGCTCGACCTCCAGCAGGTCACCGTCTCCCGCCGGATCCGCGACGGCCTCCCGGGCTGAGGCGTCGGCGGCCCGGTCCGGCGGCCCGCACCGGGCCCGGTCCGGGTGCCCGGCTCCGGGGCGGTCCGTCCGGCGGGCCGGGGCACTACCATTTACCGGGCGCCCCGGCTTGGGAGGAATCACGACGTGACCACGGTCTGCCGCATCTGCGCGGGCACCGGCCGCACCGCCGGTCTCAGCTGCCGCACCTGCCAGGGCACCGGCACCACCGAGGTCGGCGGCGGTGGCGGCAACTGCTTCCTCTGCGACGGCACCGGTGTCTACGTCCGCTACCGGGTCGACGCGGCCGGCGCCAAGCACGCCTACCGCGACGAGGTCTGCCGGACGTGCGACGGCACCGGCAACCGCGCCCCCTCCACCTGGGACGAGATCGCCCCGCCGCCGCGCTGAGGCCGTCGGCCGGCGGAGCCCTTCGTCTGCGGGGGCCCCGGCCGGCCCGCCTGGGCCCCGGCCGGCCCGCCTGGGCCCCGGCCGGTACGGCGGAGCCGACGACGGGGGATCAGGACCCGGGGGATCAGGACCCGGGCGGGCCGGATGATCCGGCGGCCTCCGGCCGCCCGGGGCGACTTTGCCGAGACATGGTCGAACATTGGCGTTCGACTGACCGGCACGCCGGGGTGCGTTCACCGCCTGTAGGTGTGCGGTCAACGCTGCGCTGGAAGAGTCCCGCCCATGGATATCCCCCACATGGGCGTGCCCGCGAAGCTCGCCGACCGCATGAGCATGGCCGAGCAGCACGAGTACCTGCGGGCCCGTTTCTCCCGCCGCCGGATGCTGACCGCCGGTGCCGTCGGCGTCGGCGCCCTGGCCGTGGGAGGTTCGCTGGGCAGCGGTGTCGCGACGGCCGCGCCGGCCTCCCCGCAGCTGCTGACCGGCGGCACGGCCGACGGCGTCGACGGCGCGCTCGTCGCCCCGATCGGCCGTCACCTCGCGTTCGGCCCCGAGCCGGACACCCAGTTCCGGGTCTCCTGGCAGGTCCCGGCCCCGGTGAAGAAGCCGTTCCTGCGCTACGGCAGGAACCCGTGGGACCTCGGCCACAAGGTCCAGGCCGAGGTGCGCGCCCTGCACACCCCCGCGCTGACCCCGACCGGCCAGCCGGTGGACCAGTACTACCTGCACGTCGCCCTGGAGGACCTCCAGCCCGACACCACGTACTACTACGGCGTCGGCCACCAGGGCTTCGACCCGGCCTCGCAGCAGGCGATCTCCACCCTGAGCACCTTCCGCACCGCGCCCTCGCGCGACCGCCGCTGGGGCAAGGTGTACGAGCCGTTCACCTTCACCGCCTTCGGTGACCAGGGCGTCAGCGCGCACGCGGCCGGCAACGACCACGTGATCCTGGCCCAGAACCCGGCCTTCCACCTGCACGCCGGCGACATCTGCTACGCCGACCCGGCCGGCTCCGGCCAGGACGCCGACAAGTCGGTGTACAACGCCCGCACCTGGGACGACTTCCTGGTCCAGACCGAGACGGTCGCCTCGAAGGTCCCGTGGATGGTCTCCTACGGCAACCACGACATGGAGGCCTGGTACTCGCACCACGGGTACGGCGGCGAGAACAACCGCTTCTTCCTGCCGGACAACGGCCCGGACCCGCGGACCGTCCCCGGCGTCTACAGCTTCCGCTACAAGAATGTCGGCGTCATCTCGCTGGACGCCAACGACGTCTCCTACGAGATCCCGGCCAACCTGGGCATCTCGGCCGGCAAGCAGACCGCGTGGCTGCAGCGCACCCTGAAGGACCTCCGCAACGACGAGACCGTCGACTTCGTCGTGGTCTTCTTCCACCACTGCGCCTTCTCCACCACCCACCAGCACGCCTCCGAGGGCGGGGTGCGCGAGGCGTGGGTGCCGCTGTTCGAGAAGTACCGGGTGGACCTGGTGATCAACGGTCACAACCACGTCTACGAGCGCACCGACGCGATCCTCGGCAACAAGGTCTCCAAGGCGGTGCCGAGCGGCGCCACCGTCGAGCCGGCCACCGACGGCGTGGTGTACGTGACGGCGGGCGCGGCCGGCCGCAGCCTGTACAGCTTCGACGCCCCGGACACCTACGAGGGCCACGAGAACCGGCTGGACTCGGTGGACACCTACCACTTCGCCAAGGGCGGGGTGAAGGTGGCCGAGAAGGTCGAGTGGTCGCGGGTCCGCTACACCGGCTACTCGTTCATCAAGGTCGACGTCACCCCGGCGCACCTGGGGCAGAAGTCGTCGATGAAGGTCACCGCGCTCGCCGAGAACGGCACGCAGGTCGACCACTACACGATCCTGCGCAAGGTCGGCGAGGGCTGGGACGGCACCACCGACGACGACGGCGAGGGCGGCGGCTGGGGCTGGTAGTCCGCCCCGCGCGCCCGGGGGCGCGGAGACCGGCCCCACGGGGCCCGGCGGCCCGGTCGGGGACTCCCGGCCGGGCCACCGGCGTGTCCGGGGCCGGCCGGGGACCGCCGCGTGCGCCGGGCGGTGGGCGGGAAGCGGGCCGGCGGGCCGGTCTAGGCGAGTGCGGCCAGTTGCGCCGCGAGGGTGTCGCTGTGCTGGAAGGTCAGCCCGGCGAGGGCGACGTGCTTCCAGCGGACCGTGCCGTCGCCGTCCAGGACGAACACCGAGCGGCGCAGCCCGAGCCCGGGCACCGCGATGCCGTAGGCGCGGACGACGGTCCGGTCCGGGTCGGCGAGCAGCGGGAAGCCCAGGCGGTGCTTGCGGGCGAACTGCTCGTGGCTGTCCAGCCCCTGCGGGCTGATGCCCCACACGGTGGCGCCCAGGCCGCGGAAGCGGTCCAGGTCGGAGCTGTACGAGCAGAGCTGCTTGGTGCAGACCGCGGTGTCGTCGCCGGGGTAGAAGACCAGGACCAGCGGGCCGCCCTTGGCTTCGGCGAGGCGGTACTCGCGGCGTTCGGCGGTGCCGGCCTGCTCGTCGAACAGCAGGCCGGGCAGGGTGAACTCGGGGGCGAGGGAGCCGATTTCGGGGGGTTTGGCCATCGCTGTGCGGTCCTCACGGGTGGGTGGTGGGGTCGCCGCCCACCCTATGCCCGGGTGGTGGCCGGGCTCGTGATGTTGAAGAGTTGACGCCGGTCTGCGAAGGCTTCGCGACTGTCGTGCGGGAATATCCGACGGATCTTCACTTCATAACGAATCGAGCAGCAAGGTATCGAGTTTCCCTTCAGTTATTGACGGAATCGCCGAGCACGGCTTGACTCCGACCTCTGCCGCAAAGCCGCGGCGCAGTCAGGAGGCAGCACCCACCATGAACAGAACGACCCGTCGCGCGGGCGCGGGCACGGCCACGCTCGCGCTGGCCCTCGCCCTCGCAGCCTGCGGCCAGGGCGACGGAGCGGCACCGCACTCGGACGGCGTCGCCGGCAAGACCATCGGGCTGCTGCTGCCCGAGAAGACCTCCTCGACCCGGTACGAGGCCTTCGACAAGCCGCTGATCGAGGCCACGGTGGAGTCCCTCTGCACCGGCTGCGTCGTCGACTACGCCAACGCCGACGGCGACGAGACCGTCCAGAAGCGGCAGTTCGACGACCTGCTGGCGAAGGGCGTCAAGGTCGTCCTGCTCGACCCGGTGAACGCCAAGGTCACCGCCCCCTGGGTGGAGGCCGCCGCCGCCAAGGGCGTGAAGGTCGTCGCCTACGACCGGCTGGCGGAGGGCAAGGTCGCCGCCTACGTGTCCTTCGACAACCAGCGCACCGGCGAGATCCAGGGCCAGGCCCTGCTCGACGCGCTCGGCCCGAAGGCCGCCGCCGCCACCGTCGTGATGATCAACGGCGCCGAGTCCGACCCCAACGCGGCGATGTTCAAGGCCGGCGCGCACCGGTCGCTCGACGGCCGGGTCAAGAAGATCGGCTACGAGCAGTCCGGCGAGTGGAAGCCGGAGGTGGCCCTGGCGAAGACCAACGAGGCCATCCAGGCCCTCGGCAAGGACGGTTTCCAGGCCGTGTACGCGGCCAACGACGGCATGGCCGCGTCCGTCATCGAGGCGCTCAAGGCGGCCGGGGTCAAGAACGTCCCGGTCGGCGGCCAGGACGCCTCCATCGACGCGGTGCGCCGGGTGCTGACCGGCGAGCAGTCCTTCACCGTCTACAAGCCGTACAAGCCCGAGGCGGACGCCGCCGGGAGCATCGCCGTCCAGCTGCTGAAGGGGATGGACATCAACGCGGCGGCCAACGCGGGGGTCGACAGCGGCGGGCAGCGGATCCCCTCGCTGCTGCTCACCCCGATCGTGGTGACCAAGGCGAAGGTGCAGGCCACGGTGGTCGGCGGCGGCCTGTACAAGGCGGCCGACATCTGCACCGCGCCGTTCGCGGACGCCTGCGCGGCGGCCGGCGTCAAGTAGGCGAGGGTGCCGGCGTCCGCCGGCGTCCGTCCGCCCCGGTGCTGGGCGGCAGCGCCGCCGCTCAGCGCCGGGGGCCGTACATGATCACGGCGACCCCGGCCAGGCAGACCAGCGCCCCGGCCACGTCGTAGCGGGTGGGCCGGAAGCCGTCCACCGCCATGCCCCAGAGCAGCGAGCCGGCCACGAAGACGCCGCCGTACGCGGCCAGCACCCGGCCGAAGTCGCTGTCCGGCTGGAGCGCGGCGAAGAAGCCGTACCCGCCGAGCACCACCACCCCGAGGCCGGCCAGCCACCACGGCCGCTCCTCGCGCACGCTCTGCCAGATCAGCCAGCAGCCGCCGATCTCGGCGAGGGCGGCGAGGGCGAACAGGGCGGCGGAGCGCAGGACGGTCATGGTCGCCAAGCCTACGAGCCGCGGCGGGCGGGGCCCGTGCCCGCTGCGCCGGGGGTGCGGGGCTCCCGGAGCGCCGGCGACCGGGGCGTCAGGCGCCCCGGCGAGCGGGGCGTCAGGTCTGCCGGTAGGTGGCGAGGAAGCGGCCGATCCGGTTGATCGCGGTCTCCAGGTCGTCGGCCCGGGGGAGGGTGACGAAGCGGAAGTGGTCCGGGCGCGGCCAGTTGAAGCCGGTGCCCTGGACGACGTGGATCTTCTCGCGGAGCAGCAGGTCCAGGACGAACCGCTCGTCGTCGACGATCCGGTGCACCGCCGGGTCCAGCCGGGCGAACGCGTACAGCGCGCCCTTGGGCTTCACACAGCTGACGCCGGGGATCTCGTTCAGCGCCTTGTACGCGACGTCGCGCTGCTCGGTGAGCCGGCCGGCGGGCAGGACGAGGTCGTTGATGGACTGGTGGCCGCCGAGCGCGGCCTGGACGGCGTACTGGGCCGGGACGTTGGGGCAGAGCCGCATGCCGGAGAGCATGGTGAGGCCCTCCAGGTAGTCGGTGGCGTGCTGCTTGGGTCCGGAGACGACCAGCCAGCCGCTGCGGAAGCCGGCCACCCGGTAGGACTTGGAGAGGCCGTTGAAGGTGAGCGTCAGCACGTCCTCGGCGAGTGCGGCCAGGCAGTGGTGCTCGGTGTCGTCGTAGAGGATCTTGTCGTAGATCTCGTCGGCCAGCACCATCAGCTGGTGCCGGCGGGCGAGGTCGAGGATGCCCTCCAGCAGTTCCTTCGGATAGACCGCACCGGTCGGGTTGTTGGGGTTGATGACGACGATGGCCTTGGTGCGGTGGGTGATCTTGGCCGCGATGTCGTCGAGGTCCGGGTACCAGTCCGCCTGCTCGTCGCAGGCGTAGTGGACGGCCTTGCCGCCGGCCAGCCGGACCACGGCCGTCCAGAGCGGGTAGTCGGGCATCGGGACGAGCACCTCGTCACCGTCGTCGACCAGGGCGGTGACGGCCATCTGGATCAGCTCGGAGACGCCGTTGCCGAGGTAGACGTCGTTGACGGTCACTCCGGCGACGCCGCGCTGCTGGTAGTACTGAACCACCGCGCGACGGGCCGGCAGGATGCCGCGCGAGTCGCTGTAGCCGTGGGCGTTGGGCAGGTTGCGGATGATGTCCTGGAGGATCTCCTCCGGCGCCTCGAAGCCGAACGGCGCCGGGTTGCCGGTGTTCAGCCGCAGCACACTGTGCCCGGCCGCCTCCAGCGCATTGGCCTGGTCGACCACCGGGCCGCGGATCTCGTAGCACACACCCGTCAGCTTGCTGGACTGCCGAAACTCCATCTGAGGCCTCCCGACCGGTCAACCCGCACGTTCTGCTCGCTTTGTTCTACCAAGTAAGCACTTGGAAAGTCCAACCTTTTGGCTATGCTGATCCACATGTCACGCCGAAGCTACGACCAGTACTGCGCCGTCGCCCGCGCCCTGGACGCGGTGGGGGAGCGCTGGAGTCTCCTGATCGTCCGTGAACTCCTCGCCGGCCCGCGCCGCTACACCGACCTCCACGCCGACCTGCCCGGCGTCTCCACCGACATCCTCGCCGCCCGGCTCAAGCAGCTGGAGGGCGAGGGCCTGGTGCTGCGCCGGCGGCTGGAACGGCCGGCCAACGCCACCGTGTACGAGCTCACCGAGCGGGGCGCGACGCTGCGCCGGGTGGTCGACGCCCTGGGCGTCTGGGGCCTCGACCTGCTCGGCGAGCAGCGGCCGACGGACGCGGTGCGGGAGCACTGGGTCACGGGGGCGGACGGCGCGGGCGGGGCGCAGGCGGACGGCGGGCGCGAACTGTCGGCGGACGGCGGGGCGTCCGGACCGGACGGCGGGCGCGAACTGTCGGCGGACGGCGGGGCGTCCGGACCGGACGGCGGGCGCGAACTGTCGGCGGACGGCGTGGTGGTGGCGGGCTAGGGTGCCGCGGGAGGCGATCTGCGGGTGCCGTCCCGGCGCACCTCGCGCGGACGTCGCCTTCGCCCCTCAAGCCCGTCGACGCCCACGCTGACGGCTTCCGCCGACCGCTGACGGAGGAGGGCGGGTACGCGACCGGGTACCGGATCCCCGACGACGCGTGGCTGCCGGCCGGCCTCCCGGTCCGGCGGAGCCCGGTCGCGGACCGGGCTCGCGCAGCTCTCCGCGAGAGCTGCGCGAACCCCTCGGTACCGGCGGCGGATCCGTGGCGGCTCCGGCGACCAGCTCCCCCGTTGCTGGTCGTCGCTCCGCGCCGGTGGTCGGGTGACCCGGACGAGTGCGGCCGCGGTGGTGCACGGCTGCGGCCGGCCCTGCGCTCCGGGTGCCCTCCTCGGCGGGTGGTGCCTGCCGGGCGTCCCCTCCCGGCCCGACCCACTCTGGCGCAGGCCGATAAACGGCCGGTCGGCGTTCGGTTGCCGCCGCCGTTGATTCGGGCCGATCCGGCCCGTTGCCCCGATCCGGCTGTCGGGCTTGCGCGGTGCCGGGGGTGTCCCCGGCAGCCGGTGGAGGTGCGCGTACGATCGTCGGGCCATGGAGAACACAATGGAGAAGAGCGCGCCCGGCGCGCCCACCGAGCCCACCGGGTACACCAGTTACGTCGCCGTCGGGGACTCCTTCACCGAGGGCATGTGCGACGACCTGCTCCCCGACGGGCACTACCGGGGCTGGGCCGACCGGGTCGCCGACCGGCTCGCCGCCGAGCAGCCGGCCGGCGCCTTCCGGTACGCCAACCTCGCCGTCCGGGGCAAGCTGATCGGCCAGATCCACGACGAGCAACTGGCCACCGCCGCCGCGATGCGCGCCGACCTCGTCACCCTGGCCGGCGGCCTCAACGACGTGCTGCGGCCGCGCTGCGACATCGCCCAGGTCGAGGACCTGCTCGGCCGCTCCGCCACCGCGCTGCGCGCCACCGGCGCCACCGTGGTGCTGTTCACCAGTACCGACCCCACCCGCCGGATGGCGGGCAGCACCCGGCTGCTCCCGGCGATCCTGCGGATGAAGGCCTTCGTGCACGAGCTCGGCCAGGACCGGGGGATCGCGGTGGTGGACCTCTTCTCCGCCCCGTGCTTCGACGACCGCCGCCTCTGGGCCGAGGACCGCCTGCACCTCGGCCCCGAGGGCCACCGCCGGGTCGCCGAGGCCGTCCTGGAGGCGCTCGGCCGCCCCGCCGCCTTCGACTGGCGCGCCCCGCTGCCGGCCGCCGCCCTGCCCGGCCGGGCGGAGAAGCTGGCCGCCGACGCCCGCTGGGCCCGGACCCACCTCGGCCCCTGGATCGGCCGCCGCCTCACCGGCCGCTCCTCGGGCGACGGCCGCCCACCGAAGCGCGCGGAGCTGCTGCCGTACGAGGGCTGAGCGTGCCCGGGTACCCCGGCGCTGGGTCGGCCAGGTACCGGGTCGGCCGCCAGCTGCCCGGCCGCTCCTCGGGCGACGGCCGCCCGCCGAAGCGCGCGGAGCTGCTGCCGTACGAGGGCTGAGCGTTCCCGGGCGCGGGGCCGGCCGTCGCCTCACCGGCCGTGGCCCGGCCGCCGCCCGGGTGGCGGTCGGGCGCCGGAGCGTGCGGGGCTGTCGCGCTACGAGGGCTGAGCGGTTCCCGGCTCGCCGGGCACCGACCGGGCCGGGAAGCGCTCGGCCTCCCGACGGAGGGGTGGTGGCAGCCCGACCGATTCCGCGAGGATCTGCCGGAGCCGGTGCCCGAGTGCGGGCTGACGGCTCCAGACGTCCGGACTCCTGGTGAGCACGGCGTGGAGCAGGTCGCCCTCGTAGAGGTCGCCCGCCACCATCGGGCCGTCCCGCAGGACGTCCAGCGCCCGTGGCAGGAGGTGCGGCAGGCCCACGTCCTGCCGGATCAGCAGACGCAGGTCCTCGACGGTGAGCTCGCCGACCGGCTTGCGCCGCAGGGCGTGCGCGGTCGCCACCAGCCGGGTCGCGCCGACCGGGAGGTCCGGCCCACGGCCGCTCGCGCGGTCGGATTCGCGGTCGGGTTCGAGGTCTGTCAGGGAGACGTCTCGGTTCACCGGACGACTGTGGGCGGGGCCGCCGCGGCCTCCTGGGGTCGGCCCGGTCGGCCCCGGAACCCGGTCAGCCCCGGAAGAGGTTGTGGCCGACGTCCGACGGCACCTCGTCCTGGTACCCCGTGCTGTCCGGGCCGGGCACGTGCTCGCCGGGGACCGGCTCGGAGCTCTCCCGGTGCAGCAGCACCACGCCGTCCTCGGACCAGACCTGCCGGTAGCCGTGCGCCAGCAGCAGCTCGATCCGGGCCGCCTGCTCGCGGTCGGTCTTGAACGGGAACGCGCGCTTGTCGGCGCGGATCAGCACGTACTCGCGCCCGCGCGGGGTGCCGTCCACCAGCACCACGTCGGTGCGGGCGGTCAACCGGGGGGCGGCCTGGTTGTCGGCCTCGACCGTGACGCCGTCCGGGATCCGCTCGGCGCCCCGGATCAGCGCCGCCTCGCTCGGCTTCGGCTGCCAGTAGGCGGGGACGAACAGGCCGGCCGCCCCGAGCGGCAGCGCGGCCGCGATCGTCACGGCGGCCGCCGCCACCCCGAGGCGGCGGGTGCGCACGCGGTCGTGCCGGCGGCCCAGCACCTCCAGCGCCGCGACCAGCAGGACCGGCCAGAGGAACGCGTCGTAGTGCCGGGCGATCGACCAGTGGTTCGGGTTGCTGGAGAGCACCCGCTCTGCCAGCAGCGGCAGGGCGCAGAGCACCGTGGCCGAGCGCAGCGGCAGAAGGAACAGGGTGCCGAAGATCCAGAGCAGCAGCAGCGGCTTCAGCGGGGCGTCGAAGGCGGCCGACACCAGCAGCGTCGGGTCCGCGAGCACGCTGGAGGCGGCGTCGCCGGCGTCCGTCCCCAGCGAGCCGTAGTTCCAGTAGTAGCCGGGCACCCCGCCCATCGCCGGCACCAGCCAGGCGATCGCCACCACCGAGGCGAGCGGTCCGCCGAGCAGGAAGCCGGTGCCCCAGCGGAGGGTCCGCCGGCGCCGGTCACGGTCCTCGTCCCGGCGGCCCCGCAGCAGCAGCACCAGCCCGTACGCGCCGACCGCCAGCCCCAGGTCCTCCTTGGTGCAGCAGAGCAGCAGACCGGCCAGCGCCGCCGTGCCGTAGCGGCGGGCCAGCCCGCGCTCCAGCATCAGCAGGGTGAGCGGGACGGCGAAGGCGACCTCGTGGAAGCCGCCGCGCGAGGCCACCAGCAGCGGCCAGCCCAGCCCGTAGGCGAGGCCCGCCAGGTCGGCGGCGCGGCGGGCGGTGCGCGGGTCGGCGTCGGCGAAGCAGCGGTCGGCGACCCGGCGGACCAGCGGGACCCCGGCGGCGAACAGCAGTGCCTGGCCGACGAGCAGCGAGCGCGGGTCGTCCCAGAGCCAGTACAGCGGCGACAGCAGCGCGATCACGGGGGAGAAGTGGTCGCCGAGGAGCGAGAAGTCCGGCGGGAACTCGTGGTGGAAGCTCTTCAGCGACGACACCGGCAGACCGAAGTGCGCGTAGCCGCGCACGCCCTGGTCGAAGATGCCGAGGTCGAAGCCGCCCAGCTGGGCGGTGGTCCACTGCTGGGCACCGATCGCCAGGCAGACGGCGAAGCAGAGCAGGGTGAGGGCGGCGGTACGGGCGCGGGGCGGGAGGCGCAGGGCCGCCGCCGCCTTCGCGGGGGCGGTGTCGCCCGTGGTGCGGGCGTCCTCGCTCTCGGTGTCCGGGTACGGCGTGACGTCGTGCCGGGACATGCCTGATTCCTCCACTGTTCGGTTGCTCCGGTGCCTGCGGTGCCCCCGATTCGTACGGACCTTCGTACAGATCCCGAACCGACACCGGCCGACCACACTAACGGACTGCCGCTCACCGCCCCCCGGTTCCCGGGCCGCCCCGGCCCCGCGCCGGTGTCGGTACGCTCTACGACGGGCGCCCGCGCAGTGCGCGCGAGCCCCCGGCAGGCCCGGCAGCCCCTGGCCGCCCCTGCCGCCCCGCGGACCCGGACCGCCCGGGCGCCGCCCTACGGAGGAACACCAGCACAGTGACCGAGCCCACGCCCGCCCCGATCAGCCTGCTGTCCGACTGCGGGAGCTGTTTCGGGCTGTGCTGCGTCGCGCTGCCGTTCGCGGCCGGCGCCGACTTCGCCGTCGACAAGGCGGCCGGCACCCCGTGCCGCAACCTGCAGACCGACTTCGGTTGCGGCATCCACGCCCAGCTGCGCGACCGCGGTTTCCAGGGCTGCACGGTCTACGACTGCTTCGGGGCCGGACAGCGGGTCTCCCAGATCACCTTCGGTGGCCGGAGCTGGCGCGAGGCACCGGAGGACACCCGGCGGATGACCGACGTGTTCCCGGTGGTGCGGCAGCTGCACGAACTGCTCTGGTACCTCACCGAGGCGCTCTCCTACGAGCCCGCCCGCCCGCTCCGTGCCGAGCTGCGCCGGGCGCTCGCGGAGACCGACCGGCTCGCGGCCGGCACCCCGGCGGAGATCCTGGCGGTGGACGTGCCCGCCCACCGCCAGGAGGTGAGCGAGCTGCTGCTGAAGGCGAGCGAGCTGGTCCGGGCCGCCGTCCCGCGCCGCAAGGAGCACCGGGGCGCGGACCTCTTCGGTGCCCGCCTGCGCGGCGCCGACCTGCGGGGCGCCAACCTGCGCGGGGCGCTGCTCGTCGCGGCCGACCTCTCGGGCGCGGACCTGCGGACGGCCGACCTGATCGGCGCGGACCTGCGGGACGCCAACCTGGCCGGCGCCGACCTCACCGACGCGCTCTTCCTCACCCAGGCCCAGCTCAACGCCGCCCGCGGGGACGCCGCCACCAAGCTGCCCCCCGCCCTCACCCGCCCCACCCACTGGCCCGCCACGACCACCACCCCGGCGGCCGCCGACCGCCGCCCCCCGCGCAAGCCCCGCCCCGGCAGCCCGGGGAGCCGGGGGCGCCGCCGCTGACGGCCAGCCGGAGGCGCGGGGCGCGGGCGCACGAGCGCGTAGGAAGTCGACCGGGCCGACTTCACGTGTCGCCGACCGCCCCACGCCCCACCCCGGCACCCCGGCACTGGCACGGAACGTCGAGCGGGCCGACTTCCTGCGCAGGCCCCCAGACCGCTTCGAGTGCCGCACTCGCTGCCGCTGGCCGCGCCCACAACCTGCACAGGAAGTCGAGCAGGCGGACGTCCTGCGTCGGGCCACTCCGGGAGGTGCCCGGCCCAGTTGTCCTCGGCCCCCGGCCGGCCTCGCCGATCTCCGGCCCGGGTGCGCAGGAAGTCGGGTGGGCCGACTTCCTGCGCGGGGAGCCTCCTTCGGTGCCGGAGCTGGAGCTGGATCGGGGTGGCGGGCGTGCCGTCGCCTCGGTTCCGGGTGCGGGGCGTGGGTCGTCGATGGGGTCGACTTTCCACGCACGGGTGGACTACGGGGGCCGGGTGCGTGGGAAGTCGGACGGGCCGACTTCCTGCGCGGGGTGTCAGACATCCCATGCCGTAGCGGTGTCAAGCTGCGGCTGGGAGGGTTGCGTGGTGTGACCAGGCGGTGGCCTCGTCGTAAAGGGTGCGGGTCTTGAGGCAGCCATGGAGGATGCCGACGAGGCGGTTGCCGAGCTGTCGCAGGGCGGGGTTGTAGTCGAGGTCCCGGGCTCGCTGCTTGTCGTAGTAGCGGCGGGCGCCGGGCGATCTCTGTAGCGAGCAGAACGCCTGGCGTTGCAGGGCGTCGGCGAGCCGGTTGTTGCGCACGTAACGGGCCTGGACGGCGTGTGTCCTGCCGGAGGCGCGGGTGATCGGGCTGGTGCCGGCGTAGTTCTTGCGGGCCTTGCCGGAGGTGTAGCGGGTCGGGTCGTCCCCGAACTCGGCGAGCACCCGGGCGCCGGTGATCTCGCCGATGCCGGGCATCGACAGGTAGATCTCGGCGTCCGGATGCGCCAGAAGATGCGCGCTCACCTCGGCTTCCAGCACGGCTATCTGCTCGTTCAGCGCGATCAGCAGCCTCGCGTGCGCGAGCGCTGGCGCACCGTAGGCGGCGGTGACTGGGGCGGGCAGGCCGAGCCGTGGCTCGCGCAGCGAGGCCTGGATCGCGGCGGACTTCTGGTCCCGCTCGCGGCGCCGATGACGAGCCAGGACCGCGGTGATCTGCGACTTCGTCAGCTTGGCCGCCTCTTCGGGCGTGGGGGCTTCGATCAGTAGTTCCATCGCGTCGGTACTGGTCAACTCCAGGCTGGCGTAGGCGGCGAGCGCGCCGGGGAAGTACTCGCGAAGCGTGCCCCGCAGTCGCTGGAAGGTGCGGGTGCGCTCCCAGATCAGCGTCTGGTGGGCGCGGGCGACGACACGCACGGCCTGGGCCTGGTCGCTGTCCCCGGCGATCGTCCGCAGTTGGTCGCGGTCGATGCGGACCATGTCAGCGAGCGCGTGTGCGTCGCCCTTGTCGCTCTTGGCCCCGGAGGTGCCGTAGCGCTCCTTGAACCGGGCAGCCTGTTTCGGGTTGACCGCGTAGACCCGGTAGCCGGCCGCGATCAGCGCTTGCACCCACGGACCTCGGTCTGTCTCGATCCCCACCACCACCTGCCCGGGCTCCGGTTCCTCGCCGCCGTGCCGGGCGATGAGAGCGTGCAGCTTCGCGATGCCCTCCACGCCCTCGGGCAGCCGGGCGGTGGCGAGCCTGCGGCCCATCCCGTCCTGCACTTCCACATCGTGGTGGTCTTCGGCCCAGTCGTCGCCGATGAACAGCACCAGCACCCCAGCCCTTCGCTCTCGTACGACTCATGCGTGCAGCCAGCGGAAGGCGCGGCTCGCGCCCTAATGGATCCAGTGCTCACGCCAACCAGTTCGGCGGGCACGCCATCCCATCAGCAGTCAGGCCTCCCGGCCGACCAGCAGGGGCACGGTCTGACACCAGAACTCGTAGTGGTTCCGGCCAGGGGAGTGCTCACCTGCTGGCGGCTACGGACCGTAGTCTCCCTCACGGCCCGACGAGTCCCATTAGGCCAGGACGTTCTGGTCTGTCAGGGGGCGGGGGCGCAGGAGGGCGCAGGTGGTGCCGGCCAGGAGGGTGAGGGTGACGGCGGTGAGCGCCTGGGTGGATGCGGCGGGGTGGAGGGGCCAGGCCCAGGGCTGGGGGCGGCCGTCGGGGTGCCAGCCGGCCGCCGCGCAGAGCAGCGGGACGGCGGCGATGGCGGCGGCGGCCGGGCGGTGACCGATCAGCGGGTGCAGCAGCAGCGCCGAACCGAGGTAGCCGGCGATGTTGCGGGCGAGGACGAGGGCGAGGTCGCCCTGGCCGGCCGCGTGGGTGAGCAGGCCCAGCGCCGCGCCCGCCGTCGCGACGGTCAGGGCGAGTCCGGTGTCCAGCCCGCGCAGGAAGCGTCCGGCGACGGCCTCCGTCCGCAGGTCGCCCCGGCCGAGGCCGTGCAGCAGGAACACGGCGGGCAGCAGCGTGATGATGTGCCCCACCAGGAAGCGGCCCG
This sequence comes from Kitasatospora sp. NPDC059973, assembly GCF_042737525.1. NCBI lineage: Bacteria > Bacillati > Actinomycetota > Actinomycetes > Kitasatosporales > Streptomycetaceae > Kitasatospora > Kitasatospora sp. NPDC059973. The sequence goes on from NZ_JBHWUI010000099.1 coordinate 22,378, forward strand.
CATGCCCGTGCAGTGCGGGCACCGGCAGTTCGCCGTCGCCGATGAGCAGGCCCACCGCGAACGTCCCGGCCAGGGCGGCGACGACGGCGGGTACCGCGCGTGTCTTGCACCACCAGATCACCGGCCACCGCCCGGGGGCAGCGCGGGTGCCGGGGTGTCGCAGTGGCGCAGGGCCTCGGTGGCCGCCCGGTACCAGTCGAGTTGGGCTTCCCGGGGGAGCCGCAGCAGGTGCCCGGCGAGCGCGGCGTCCTCCGCGCCGAACCGACCCCGGGCGGCGGGCGCCGCTCCGTCCGGGGCGGCCTCGGCGGTGAGCCAGGCGGCCACCGGTCCGGCGGCCGCGCCGGCCGGGTAGGGGGCGCCCGCCCGGGCGCAGTCCGGGGTGCGGGGGAGCAGCCCGCCGACCACGCCGGGTGTCACGTCCTGCGCACGGGCCGTGGTCGGGACGCCCAGCTTGGCCTCGCCCGGCCCCGGCCGGGCCGCCATGGTGAGCGCCGCCGGTACCGGGACGCCCCGCTCGGCCAGGGTGGTGACGACCCGTCGGGCCTCCGTGCGGACCAGGTCCGCACGGGCGGTGCCCAGCTCCGGCCAGAGGCAGATCCGCGGCCGGCCGTGGTCGCAGACCAGCGCGGTGCCGGGCCGGTCCCGTACGGGCTCGGGCCCGAGCCCCCGGGCGAGGTGGGCGGCGAGCGTGACCCCGCCGGCCGTCACCGCCAGCGCGACGGCGAGCGCGGCCGGCGCGCCGCGGTACCGGATCACCAGGACGGCCGCCGCGCACACCGCGCCCGAGAACGCCAGGGCGCTCAGCACGGCCTTCTGGTCGAGGACCTGGTCCACGGCGCAGCAGTCGGGGAGCCCGCCGCCGACCAGGTGCCGCAACCAGTAGGTGGTGGAGGAGGCCGGGTAGGCGTTCAGCACGAAGCTGCTGACCAGGGCCAGCGGCACCGCGACCACCGGTACCAGGACCCGCCCGACGATCGAGCCGACCAGGGTGTTGGCGAGCAGCAGCCCGGCCCAGGCGGCGAACAGGCCGGGCTGCGTCGTGCCGGCCGCCGTGCCGCCGGCGACCGCGGCGGCGCCGACGGCCGCGGCCATGCCGAGTCCGCCCGTCACCACCACCGGGAGCAGGACGGGCGCCGTGATCGCCAGCGGCGACCGGACCGGCGAGCGGTCGAAGACCCGCCCCCGGTGCAGTCGGCCGCCCTCCCAGGCCCCGGCGGCCGCGCAGGCCGCGCCGGCGAACGGCAGCGCGATGCTCGCGTGTCCGGTGGCGGAGAGGCCGTAGCCGGGGGTGACCCAGTCGGTGATCTCGTCGCCGAGCGCGACGAGCAGGAAGCCGACCAGGAACGGCAGTGCCCGCAGTCCGGCGGAGGTGCGGAGGACGGTGCGCAGCAGCACGTCAGGCCTCCCGCTCGACCAGGTGCGTGTAGGCGGCCTCGGCGCCCTCGCCCCGGCCGGGGGCGAGGGCGCCGAACTCCTCGATGCCGCCCTGGAACCGGACCCGGCCCTGGTCCAGCACCACCACGTGCCGGTAGCTCGTGGCGAGGTCCTCCGTCTGGTGGGTGGAGACGATCACGCTCACCTCGGTGGTCAAGTCCTCGACGAGGGTGCGGAACATGCCGCGCTGCGCCGGGTCGAGACCGGCGGTCGGCTCGTCCATCAGGATCAGTTCGCTGCGGTGCGCCAGGCAGCCGGCGATGCCCAGCCGGCGCAGCTGCCCACCGGAGAGCCGGTGGCTGCGCCGGTCGGCGAGCGAGGCCAGCCCGACCCGGTCCAGCGCGCCGGCCGACGCGTGCCAGGCGTCGGCGCGCGACATGCCCTTCAACCAGCCGCTGTACGCGACCTGTTCGCGCACGCTGAGCCCCGGGACCGGGGTGACCTGTTGCGGCAGCCAGGCCACCGCCCGCCGGTAGGCCGCCCGGTCGCCGTGACCGGTCGGGGTGCGTCCGCGCCAGGAGACCGAGCCCCGGCGCGGGGCGAGTTGGGAGGAGGCCAGGGCCATCAGGGTGGACTTGCCGGCGCCGTTGGGGCCGAGCAGGACGGTGGCCGGATCGTCGATCCGCAGGGCGAAGCCGGCGAAGAGTCCGGCTTTCCGGCTGTACTGGAAGTCGACGTGGTGGAACTCAAGGGACATGGCGGGGTCGACGCATTTCGCTCGGTGGGTACGGGGCGATACCGGGGGAGGGGAGGCAGGTCGGCGGTCGGGGTCTCCACCGGCACACCGGCACACCGGCACACCGGCACACCGGCACACCGGCACACCGGCACAACGGCACAACGGGTCGTCGGGAGGCCGGGGAGGCCCGGGAAGTCGGGGAACGCCCGGACTTCCCGGGCCTCCGGCGGGCGGGCCGGGCTCAGTACTGGGTGCTCACCGAGTCGACCCAGAGCTTGCCGCCGGCGCGCACGCCCTCCAGCGCGAAGTAGTACTCGCCGGAGCTCTGGTCGCCCCAGACGGAGGTGTCGCACCGGTTCAGCCGGTACCCGTAGGCCCGGTCGGGGCCGACGACGTCCTTGTAGAGCTGGAGATCGGCGTTCTTGAACTCGTTGGTGTCGGTGGTGCAGCCCTTGAACGACACCGTCGTCACGGCGTCGTCCCGGTCGTAGTCCGTCCACCGGCGGGACTCGGAGCCGGGCCCCCAGTTGCTGATGTGGGACGTCCAGGAGCCCTCGGCGAGGGCCGGCGTCGCGCCGGCGAACCCGAGCAGCGCGCCGGCCACCAGAATGCCGCGCACGAGCGTGCGGTGCTTCGCGTGCATATCCCGTCCGATCTTTTCGGTGACGCCACGGGGGCGTCATGCAGGCAAAAAGAAGCGAGCGGAGGTTCGACTGCCATCGGCCTTGATCACCCGATCGGACGAGCCGCCGCGGGAACGACCTTAGCGTGCACGAACAGCTGCCAAGAACTATTATTTCCGGCCATTCGGAGGGTGGGGGTGGTGGGGCCGGGGCTTGGCAAGTCGGTGATACGAAATGCTCGAAGATTTGCTTGGCCGACGGGATGTCGGCCAAGCAGTTCCGTAGATGTCATCGAATGAGCGAAAGGTTGTTCAGGTCTGTTTTCGTAGGATTGTCATTTGCAAAAGGGGGTGGCCAGTTCCCGCCGCCCGTCGGCTATGCGGTGAGCAGCCGGGAGCGCAGTGCGCCGATCAGTTCCTCGTTGACGCCGAGTGTGCCGGTGGCATAGGCACGCACCGAGCCGTGGGCAGCGGTGAGGTCGGCGAGCACGTGCCGGATCACGTCCTCCGGCGCGCGCCCGTACCCCGGCCAGCGCAGCGTGCGCCCGGGGTTGGCGGCGTGCCAGTCGGCGACGAGGTGCGGCGTGGCCAGTTCGGTGAGGGCGAAGTCGGCCGCGATGTCGACCTCGGGGACGTCGAGCAGGGTGAGGAGCAGTGCGGCGATCAGCCCGGTGCGGTCCTTGCCGGAGGCGCAGTGGAAGACCACCGGGTGGTCCGCGGCCGCGATCAGTTCGATCACCTGGCGGATCTCCGCCACGCCGTCCTCGGCCACCTCGGCGAACCGGTCCGCGAGGTAGCGCCAGGGATCGACGTCCGGGTCGATCTCCGCTTGGTCGTACGGCCGGTGCTCGATCGAGAGGTTGTGGTAGGCCACACCGTCCATCACGGGTATCCGCCCCTTGGCGGCGATCTCCCACGGGTAGCGCAGGTCGATCACGGTGCCGATGCCGAGGTCCCGGAACACCGCGAGGTCCTCGGGCGAGGAGAGCTTGCCCAGCGAGTCCGACCGGTAGAGCCGGCCCCACCGGACCGACAGCCCGTCAGAGGTCGGGTATCCGCCCATGTCGCGGAAGTTGTGCAGGGCCTTGAAGGCGATGTGTCGTGTCATGGCCGCACCCTACCGACCGCCGCTCGAGTGTCCTGGTGTGAGGATCCGTCATGACATCCATGTGGGAGTGCCGGACTCTCGCGGCTGTGTCCGTGGTCCGCGTTGCTGGACGACCGGCGCGGACGGTGCCCGTGCCGGTTGCGCCGGATCCGGCGCGGCGGCGGGCTGCGACTCCGCGGCCGCGACTTCGGCGGCCGGAGGTTCGGCGCTCTCGGTGGTCGGGGCGTCCGGTGGAGTGTTGGGGCTTCGGACCGCCCGCAGGGTCGAGACGAGCCGCAGCGCGTCGACGAGACCGTGGCGGTAGGCGAGCAGGAGGAACGTGATCAGGGGCACGGTGAACGCCGCCAGAGGCGCGTTCACCGGCGCCGGAAGCCCGGCCAGTCCAGCCCCTACGGCGAGCGCGGTGCTGAGGAACAGGGCGGCGACGACCGCGAGAGCTAGCCGCTTCCCGTCGGTCCGGTCCGGCGACTCAGGGGCCTCCACCGGGAAGCGCGGCGGCGCTCCGATCGGCCCGAGCAGGTCGGTGAACCGTCCGTCCGCACTCTGCCGGGCGATGGCGGACGCCAGCGCGGCGAGTGTGTGGATGGCCTCCTCGCGCTCGGGAAGCAGTCGATCGGCGGTGCTTTCGAGGAGTGCGGCGACATCGCGTGCATGGCTGCGCAGAGCGTTGCGGGTGGAGGCCCGTGCCCCGTAGTCGCCGGCGATGTGACCTGCGGCGTCGACGACGGCCTGCCCGAGCGCTGCGGCCTTCTTGCTCAGTTCGGCGGCTTCGGGGTGCCCGGCCCCAGGCCCCAGAGCCCGTGCACAGGCGCTGAGGACGTCGAAAGAGGGAAGGAGGGCGCGGTAGCACCGCTTGACCCGGACGCCTTCCCGGGCATTGCTCACGGCCCGGACCACCAGTAGGGCGAGGACGAAGACTGCCACCATGGCACTGAATGTGACCTTGTTCTGGTGGGTGGGGCAGGCGGAGAGGGCCTCACCCGGCCCCGGTAGCCGTCCGCCGGGGATGCAGGAGCCCTGGGCGGTAGCGAGGACTGCACCGACGACCAACGCCGCCAGCATGGCGACCATCAGCAGTACCAGGGGCTTTTCCTCGGGAAGGTCGTAGGTCAGGGAACGACGCAGTCGGTCGGCGTCGAAGGGAGCCTGTTCGAGAACGCGGAGGTCTCGTGCCGCCGTATCCATGCGTTCTTCGGTGAACCGGTGGTGGAGATGGCGCAGTGGACGCCACAGAGGCGGTGGCGTGATGGTCGCCCTGCTCTCGCCGATCGTCATGGCGCACAGTTTGCCGCTTCTGCCTGGCGGTAGTTGCCCAGATCGCCTTGGAAGGGAAGTCGGACCGGCTGTCTATTTTGAGGACGTCTGCCCCCCATGCTGACTGTCGCGGATCCGCGAGGCAGTCGTGGGGGCGGTGGTACGGCGAATCCCCTCCCCGGTGGCCCGGGGGAGGGGATTCGGATGCGGTCGTTCAGCGGCCGGGCGTCGGGAAGGTGTCGGTGCGGACGGCGTCGATGAAGGACTGCCAGGTGGTGGAGGGGAACGAGAGGACAGGGCCCTCGGGGTCCTTGGAGTCGCGGACGAGCAGGGAGGGGTGGCCCTCGGCCACCTCGATGCAGTTGCCGCCGTTGTTCCCGCTGTAGCTGGACTTGCGCCACGAGATGGTGGGGTTGTCAGGCATGACGTTGAGAAGTCCTTCCCTCACACTGCGGATCAGCGCGGCGCTCTCGCGCGGGGAGAGCGCGTCCGCCTGGAGCAGATCATAGGCGCGCTGCCTGCGTTGGACGACTCTCGGATCCTCGATGAAGTGGCCCTGATCCAGGCTCTCGGAGTAGATCCGCGTCTTGCCGTCGGGTGAGGTGACCAGCGAGACGATGGTGGCGAACGGTACACGTTCGCCGAGGCTGAGGGGCGCGACCTGGAGGACGACGTTGGGGAGCTGTCCGAGCGTCAGCAGGCGTCCGAGCTGTTCATGCATGACCGCCTCGCCGCCCACGAGTGAGCGGATCGCGGCCTCGGAGTGGACGACCTTGAAGAGCGGGCCGTCCGGCGCGGTCAGGCGATGCTGGCGAGCCAGTCGAGAGGCGATGCGTTCCTCGATCAGGTCGGGGTTGCCCGCGGCGTCGCCCGATGCGAGCAGCGCGCGGGCGTAGGCCTCGGTCTGCAGGAGGCCTGAGATGTGGGCGACCTGGAACTCGCAGATCGTCGAAGCCCGCTCCTCGAACCCCGCGTAGCGCCGGAACCAGTCCGGGTGCTCCACCCGGGCGTACCAGTCGATCTCTCTCCAGAGGTCCATCAGCTGTCCGCCGGTGTCCAGCAGCCGGTCGGCCGCGAGGACGAAGTCCTCCTGCGGGTTGCGGGTGCCCGCCTCGATGCGGGAGATGTGCGGGCGGCTGCACGGGACGAGTGCGGCGAGTTCGCCCTGCGAGATTCCCTTCGCGTCGCGGAATCGCCGCAGGACGGCACCGAACACCGCTCCCGCGCTCGATCGCAGGTTCGGATGGACGGACTTCTGACGAGTCATGGTTCAGGCCCCCCTGTGTAAAGACGTTCCCTGGAACCGGCTGATCACTCGTCACCGAATTCGGAACCGTCGATGCTAAGCGTGGAACGGAACGGGCGCGCGCGCTAGTGAGTGCACGAAGCGCCCTGCCCGCGCACGGACCCCCCAATGCATCAGAAGGTGGCATCGTCATGCCCGAATCGCTTGACAGCACCCCTAGGGACCGATTCTGCTCCCTCCCGCGTCATCTCTCCTCCGCCTCCGCCGCGCGGATCGTGCTCCGGGGGTTCCTCGCGGACGTCACGGGCGGCGCCTGCTACGCCGAGGCGGCCGAGTTGATCGTGTCCGAGCTGGTCGCGCACACCGTGCGGCGTCCGCGCAGGCCGGAGCACCTGCTGATCGACGTGCTGTTCGAGTACACCGCCCCCGCCGGGCTGCGGATCGAGGTGTACGACACCGGGCTCGCCGACCGGGGGCGGGTGCCGGACGAGCCCCAGGCCGGCCCCGGTCTGCGGCTCGTCCGGGAGCTCTCGTCCGCGTGGGGGCAGGAGTTGAGCGAGGGCGAACTCGCCCACAGCCTGGTCTGGGCGCAGCTCGACCCGCCGTCCGGCGTCACCGCTTGAAGTCCTGTCCATGGACGAACGAATCGAGCACGCGCGACGTCTCTGCAGTCACTCGGTGTTCGGGGGCGAGGCGGATGTCCTGCCGGTCGCCGACCGTGAGCTGGACGCCGTCGAGGCCGACCTCACGTTGATTCGCGGCCGGGTCCTGCACGCTCGCTTCCTGGAGCAGCGGACTTCGGACGAGCGCGAGTTGGAGCTCTTCCAGCACGCGGCCCACCTCTACCGGAGCCTGGGCGACGGGCGGGGCGAGGCCGAGGCCCAGTTCTGGATCGGCACCTACCACCAGGTGGTCGAGGGCGACGACGCCGCCGCGCTGCCCGCCCTCCAGCGCTCGCGCGAGCTCGCGACGGCGACCGGCGACCGGCTCACGCTCTCCTACGCCCTGCGCCACCTCGGCATAGCCGAGCACCACGCGGGCCGGCTGCCGGCCGCCCGTGACCTGCTGGACGAGTCGACCCGGCTGCGCCGCGAACTCGCCTTCCCCGAGGGGGTGGCCGCCAACCTGGTCGGTCTCGCGTACATCGCCGCCGCCGAGGGCTGCCCCGCCGATGCGCGGGCCCTGCTCGACGAGGCCGCCGAACTGGCCGCCGGCGCCGGGGCGAAGGCCGTCCTGCACTCGATCGACGAGGCGCGGGCCGAACTCTGACCGGTACGGGCGTCGGCGCGCCGCTTCACACGCTGCGGTCGGCGAGGACCTCGCGGATCACGTGGCGGGCGTTGGCCGCCAGGGCGGGGTTGGTGGTGCGGTAGTAGGGGAGTTGGATCAGGGCGATGGACAGGGCCCAGGCGCGGCCGCGGGCCCAGGTGGCGTCGTCGGCGGCGAGCGCGGCGCGGAAGGCGGGCCGGGCCGCGGCGGGGAGCAGGTTCCAGGCGACGATCTGGTCCACGGTCGGGTCGCCGACGCCCATGACGCCGAAGTCGATGACGGCGCGCAGCCGGCGGTTGCCGAGCAGGAGGTTCCCGGGGGACAGGTCGCCGTGCATCCAGGCGGGTCTTCCGGAGTGTTCCGGTAGGCGAAGGGCCTTCTCCCACAAGGTGGTTGCCGCGTCCGTGTCGATCGATCCGCGGAGCCGGCCGATGGCGGCCCGGGTGGAGGCGTCACGGGAGGCCAGCGGCACGCCCCGGGAGCCCGGTGGGCCGTCCGCCGGGTCGACCGCGCGTAGCGCGGTGATGAACCCGGCCAGGTCCTGGGCGAGTTGGATCGGCGCGGTGGTCGCGCCGACCACCGGGTTGGCGCCGTCGATCCAGCGCAGCACCGACCACTCCCACGGGTAGCCGGCGGCGGGCCGGCCGAGTGCCAGCGGGGCGGGGATGGGGAGCGGCAGGTGCGGTGCCAGCTTCGGCAGCCAGCGCTGCTCGCGTTCGACGCTCCCGGCCGCCCACCCCACCCGGGGCAGCCGTACGGCGAGTTCGGGACCGAGTCGGAACATCGCGTTGTCCGTCCCGGAGGAGGCGACCCGTTCGAGCGGCAGCCCGGCCCAGTGCGGGAACTGGGCGGCGAGCAACCGCCGTACCAGGGCGGTGTCGATGTCCGGTTCGTCGTCATGCATCCGGGCTGCAGCGCACATGCCCGGCACTGTACTCCCGGGTTCCACGGCCGTTCACCGTATTTCGAACACCGGGGTGGGGCGGTGGCGTTCAGGTGGGGACGTCGGGTCGTGTGGGGGGCGCTCGGCGGTGCGGTCGCGCGGTGGGTGCCGCCGCGGCGGGCCGGACCGACGTCGTCCGGATCGCCGCCGACGGCCGCCCCTCCCCGACCGTCGACGGCTGAACTCCGCCGCCGCGCCACGCCCGGTCGCTCCGGGGGCGGCCGGGAGGTGTCGCCGGTCAGTGCCAGAATGCGGGGGTACGGGGAAAGCAACTCTGGAGAAGGTGACCGGCTTCGTGAGCACGCCAGACGAACAGGTGGCCCAGCAGGCCCAGCAGGCGATCGAGCGCAAGATCGCCGAGGAGCTGGGTGTCCGCGGCGGGCAGGTGAAGGCGGCCGTCGATCTGCTCGACGGCGGCGCGACCGTGCCGTTCGTGGCCCGCTACCGCAAGGAGGCGACCGGCTCGCTCGACGACACCCAGCTGCGCACCCTGGAGGAGCGGCTGCGCTACCTGCGGGAGCTGGAGGAGCGGCGCACGGCCGTCCTGGAGTCGATCGAGTCCCAGGGCAAGCTCGACGAGGCGCTGCGCGGGCAGATCCTCGCCGCCGACTCCAAGGCTCGCCTGGAGGACATCTACCTCCCGTTCAAGCCGAAGCGTCGGACGAAGGCGCAGATCGCCCGCGAGGCCGGTCTGGAGCCGCTCGCCGACACCCTGCTCGCGGACCCGACCCAGGATCCGGCGGCGGTGGCGGACGCCTATCTGAACGAGGCGGTGGCCGACCGGGCCGCCGCGCTGGAGGGCGCCCGGTCCATCCTGGTCGAGCGGTTCGGCGAGGACGCCGACCTGGTGGGCGCGCTGCGCGAGCGGATGTGGACCCGGGGCCGGGTGGTCGCCACCGTCCGTGCGGGCAAGGAGCAGGAAGGCGCCAAGTTCGCCGACTACTTCGACTTCGCCGAGCCGTACACCAAGCTCCCCTCGCACCGGATCCTGGCGATGCTGCGCGGCGAGAAGGAGGAGGTGCTGGACCTCGAACTCTCCCCCCACGACGGCGAGGAGGCCGGTGACCTCCCCGGCGCGAGCGACTACGAGCAGCGGATCGCCGCCCGCTTCGGCATCGCCGACCACGGCCGTCCGGCCGACAAGTGGCTCGGCGACACCGTCCGCTGGGCCTGGCGCACCCGCATCCTGGTGCGGCTCGGCATCGACCTGCGCGGCCGGCTCCGTCAGGAGGCCGAGGACGAGGCGGTGCGCGTCTTCGCCGCCAACCTGCGCGACCTGCTGCTCGCCGCACCGGCGGGCACCCGCGCCACGATGGGCCTGGACCCGGGCTTCCGGACGGGCGTGAAGGTCGCGGTCGTGGACGCCACCGGGAAGGTCGTCGCGTACGACACGATCTACCCGCACCAGCCCGCCAACAAGTGGGACGCCGCGCTGGCCACCCTGGCGGCGCTGGCGAAGAAGCACGGCGTTGACCTGGTCGCGATCGGCAACGGCACCGCCTCCCGCGAGACGGACAAGCTCGCCGAGGACCTCATCAAGCGCCACCCGGAGCTGAACCTCACCAAGGCGATGGTCAGCGAGGCCGGCGCCTCGGTCTACTCGGCCTCGGCGTTCGCGTCCCAGGAGCTGCCCGAGCTGGACGTGTCGATCCGCGGCGCGGTCTCCATCGCCCGCCGCCTCCAGGACCCGCTGGCCGAGCTGGTCAAGATCGACCCCAAGTCGATCGGGGTCGGCCAGTACCAGCACGACCTCAGCGAGGTGAAGCTGTCCCGCTCGCTGGACGCGGTGGTCGAGGACTGCGTCAACGCGGTCGGGGTGGACGTCAACACCGCCTCCGCGCCGCTGCTCACCCGGGTCTCCGGGATCACCGGCACGCTCGCGGACAACATCGTCGCGCACCGCGACGCCAACGGTCCGTTCCGGACCCGCAAGGCGCTCAAGGACGTCGCCCGGCTCGGTCCGAAGGCGTTCGAGCAGTGCGCGGGCTTCCTGCGGATCCCGGACGGCGACGACCCGCTGGACGCCTCCGGGGTCCACCCGGAGGCGTACCCGGTGGTGCGCCGGATCCTCGCCGGCACCGGCGGTCAGCTGCGCGAGCTGATCGGCAACAGCACCGCGCTGCGGGGCCTGCGGCCGGGGGACTTCGCCGACGAGACCTTCGGCATCCCGACCGTGACCGACATCCTCGGCGAGCTGGACAAGCCGGGCCGCGACCCGCGCCCGGCCTTCCGCACGGCCACCTTCAAGGAGGGCGTCGACAAGATCGGCGACCTGGAGGTCGGCATGGTGCTGGAGGGCGTGGTCACCAATGTGGCGGCCTTCGGCGCCTTCGTCGACGTGGGCGTGCACCAGGACGGGCTGGTGCACGTCTCGGCGCTGTCGAAGAACTTCGTCAAGGACCCGCGCGAGGTGGTCAAGCCGGGCGACATCGTCACCGTGCGGGTGACCACGGTGGACGTGCCGCGCAAGCGGATCGGGCTGACGCTGCGCCTCGACGACGAGGTCGGCCGGGAGCGCGGGGGCGACCGCGGTGACCGGGGTGACCGGGGTGACCGGGGCGGCGACCGCGGGGGCGACCGGGGCGGCCGGCAGGCGCGTCCGCCGCGCCAGGACCGGCGGGGCTCGGGCGGTGGCTCGGGTGCGGGCTCCGGCGGCTCCGGTTCGGGCGGCCAGGCCCCGCTGGGCAGCGGGGCGATGGCGGACGCGCTGCGCCGGGCCGGTCTGGCGGGCGGGTCCGGCTCCGAGGGCGGCCGCCGCTCCGGGCGCCGCTGAGGCAGCCGCCCCTGCTGGGT
>NZ_JBHWUI010000100.1:0-33173 GCF_042737525.1 Kitasatospora sp. NPDC059973
CAAATTCAACCGACCACAGCGCACAGACTATTATTCAAGGAGGACGGCCGCGGCCAGCGCGTGGTTCTCCGGCGCACCACCGCCTTCGGTGCCGAACCTGCGGCGGGTGTAGCCGTACGCCACTCCGCTGCGAGGATCGGCGAACGACTGGGCGCCCACCGCGCCGCTGTGTCCGAAGGCGTCCGGCCCCAGGAAGGGGTAGCGCGACCCCTGCGCCTCGAAGCCGAGGCCGAAGTGGTCGCGCTCACCGGTGACCAGGTCGACGCCGGTCGTCCGGACCGGGCCGAACTCGGCGATCGTCTCCGCCGTCAGCAGCGGCGGCCGGCCGTCGAGCCCGAAGGCGGCCGCCGCGTACATCGCCGCCAGCCCGCGGGCGCTGCCCACCCCGCCGGCGGAGGCCGGGCCGAGGGCGCGGACCGCGGGGGTGCCGGCGAACTCCACCAGGTCGGTGGGCGGGTCGGCGTTCAGGTTGAAGGCGATCCCGGTGAGGCTGTCCGGAGCGGGCGGCCCGCCGGCCGCCGCGCGCTGCTCCGGTGTGGGGCGGGCGGCCAGCACCGGCAGGTGGCGCGGCTCCAGACCGGCCGGCAGGCCGAAGTGGAAGTCGAGCCCGTACGGCGCCCGGACCTCCTCCTCGTAGAGCTCCTGGACGGACCGGCCGGTGCGGCGGCGGACCACCTCGCCGGTGAGCGCGGCGATGACGAAGGCGTGGTAGCCGTAGGCCGTCCCGGGCTCCCAGTAGGGCTTCTGCCGGGCCAGCCGGGCGGCGATCCGCCGGTCGTCCGCCAACTCCTCGACGGTGAAGCCGCCGTCGACACCGATCAGTCCGGCCCGGTGCTCCAGTACCTGCCGCAGGGTGATCCCGGCCTTGCCCTCCGCCGCGAACTCCGGCCAGTGACGGGCCACTTCCTCGTCCAGGCCGAGCACGCCCCGCTGCACCAGCAGCGCCACCACCAGATGGGCGGCGCCCTTCGCCGAGGAGTAGAGGGAGAGCAGCGAGTCACCCGCCATGCCCTCGCCCGTCCAGAGGTCCACCACCCGGCGGCCGTCCAGATGGGCGGCCAGCTGGGCGCCGCCGTGGCCCGGATCGGTGGCCACGACGGCGGCGAACTCCGCGCGCACCCCCTCGAATCCCGGCGCAACGCTGCCATGGACGGTGGTACTGCTCGACATTGGTTCCCCCCGGGGTCGCGCACCTGGTCAGGCCTTGATCATCGGCCTGTCGAAGCGTCAACCACCGGTGGGCCGGGCGCATTCCTGCCGGACACGCGGTTCCTTCGGGGCTGGGCCGGGCGTGGTCACCCGTCGGCCCGCCGCGCCGCGAGGGTGTTGAGCAGGGCGGCGCCGCGCTCGGCGTCGTCGACGCTGACCGCGAACTCCGCGCCCGTGCGCGGGTGGACGACCAGGCACTCGCCGCGCCGGAGCATCACGGTGGTGCCCAGCCCGCTCAGCCGGTAGCCCCAGCCGCCGACCTGGGCGGGCGTCCGCTGTTCGACGCGGGCCGACTCGATGTCCTGGACCGGCCAGCGCCGGACCGGCCAGCCCGCCGGGCCGAAGGCCACCTCCAGGCCCTCGGGCGTCACCCGGGCCTGGACGGAGGAGCAGCCGAGCACCGCCGCGGCGACGAGGGCCAGCGGGGCGATCGCCGCCCAGGGGGCGTCGATGAGGCCGCCGGCCGCGGCGATCGCCCCGGCCGCCGAGGCCAGACCGAACACGGCGGCGGTCAGCTGGAGCCAGGGGTTGGTCGTCCAGGAGAGCCAGACGAACCGCTCTCCCACGGGGACGTCGAGCACCGGTCCGCCGGCCGGGGCCGCGGCGGCCGTCGTGCCGCGCCGGCCGACGAGCAGGCCCAGCAGGCCGGCGAGCAGGGCCGCGCCCAGGGTCAGGGCGACCGCGGCGCCGACCCCGTCGGCCTCGGCCCAGTCGGCGCGGTCCAGGTTGGCGTGCACGATGGCGGCCTGGGCGCCGGTCAGCAGGACGCCGGTGAAGAGCAGCGTCGCGCCGAACCAGGGGCGCGCCGGCAGGGTCGTGCGCCTGGTCAGCAGGGCGAGGACCAGCACCAGGACCGCCCAGATCAGGGCGGGGAAGAGCGGGACGGCCCAGCGGGGCAGCGAGCCGTCCGGGTGCCCGCCGTCGCCCCAGTGGGTGGCCACCCGCTCGGGCAGCCGCCCGGCGGCGCTCAGCGGCAGGGCGACCAGCGCCGCCAGGACGCCGGCCACCCAGGCCGCCGCGCTCCAGCGCGCTCCACGATTCCGGTTCCCCCCACTGCTCACGGCAGCCTCCTGATCAGTTCGACGAGATCGGCCCGGCTGTACCCCAGGCGGGCCGCTTCGGCGACCAGTTCGGCCGCCTGCCGGGCCAGTTCGGCGCGCTGGCCGGCGCCGCCGGCGACGGTCACGCCGCGCCCCCGGCGGAACTCCAGCACTCCCTCGTCCCGGAGGGCCCGCAGGCCCCGCAGGACGGTGTTGGCGTTGACGCCGAGCGCGCGGGAGAGCTCCCGGGCGGGCGGCAGTCGGTCGCCCGGCGCGCACTCGCCCTCGGCGATCGCGCGCCGGATCGCACCCGCGACCTGCTCGTGCAGGGGGCGGTTGTCGGTGAGGTCCAGCTTGAGCAACATGGTGATATCGACAGTAGCACCATATGGCGATAGTGCCATCGCCGAGGGCGCGGCCGGACCGCCACCGGCCGCGCCGGCCGAGGCCGTTCGCGGGGCGGGGGCCCGCCGGGTTCCGGGCGCCGGGGGCTCGGCGCTCCGGGTGGCCTCAGTAGTCCGCGCTGGGCGCCGCCGCCGTGGGGCCGAGGTCCGGCGTGTCGCGGAGTTCGACCGCCTCCCCGTGGGTCTCCAGTTCGAGGACGACCAGCTCGTTGCGGCCGGCCCGCCAGAGCGGGGCCGGCGCGTAGAGGGTGCGCTGCGGGCCCTGCCGGGTGTAGCGGCCGAGCAGGAAGCCGTTCAGCCAGAGCAGGCCCCGGCCCCAGTCCGGGAGGGCGACGAAGGCGTCGGCGGGGGCGTCCAGCGTGGCCTCGAAGCGGTGGAAGACCGGGTCGCCGGCGGCGGCCGGTGCGGTGGCGTCACCGAAGGCGAGCGGGCCCAGGTCGTCGAGCGGGAGCGGGCGGATCTCCCAGTCGAAGAGGCGCTGGGAGCCGTGCGAGACGCCGCGGCCGATGCCCTTGCGGTCGTCCAGCTGAGGGCCGTAGTTCACCCGGCCGAGTGCCTCCACCAGGATGTCGAGCGCCGCACCGGCCGGGCCGCTCTCCAGTGGCAGCGTCCCGCCGGGGGCGTTGCGGTCCAGGACGCCGAGCGGCACGCCGTCGGCGAAGACGAGGGCCCGGTCGCCGATCCCGTCGATCCGCAGCGCCGCGGCCGGGCGGGGGCCGGGCACCCGGGTGCGGTAGTGGATCAGGCCGAGGGACTGGCCGACCCGCTCCATCGGCTCCGGCGTCGCGCTGCGGACCGGCGTGGACAGCGCGTCGAGGGAGGCCAGCAGGCGGGTGCGGCCGGTCGGGCCTGCGAGCCGCTGCGGCGCGACGCGCGGGGCGGGCTCCGGCAGCGCCGCGTCCGGCAGTGGGGCGTACTTGGCGATGACGGACCGGAACGCGTGGAACTTCTCGGTCAGTTCACCCGCCTCGCCGATCGGAGCGTCGTAGTCGTAGCTGGTGGCGGTGGGCTCGTACCCGGCGTCGTACGGATGGGCGCCGAAGTGGTTGGCGCCCGACCAGAAGCCGAAGTTCGTGCCGCCGTGGGCCATGTAGAGATTGACCGAGGCGCCGGTCGCGAGGAGTTCGTCGAGGGAGCGCGCGGCCTCCCCGGCGTCGCGGACGTGGTGCGGCCCGCCGACGCGGTCGAACCAGCCGATCCAGAACTCCATCGCCGTCAGCGGGCCCTTGGGCTGGTGGCGGCGCAGGACGGCGAAGCGCTCGGCGGCCCGCGACCCGAAGGTGGCGGTGGCCAACTGGCCGGGGATCGCGCCGCCCTGCTGCATGGCGTCCTCGGCGCCGTCCGTGGTGAAGAGCAGACAGTCCAGGCCCCGGCCGAGCAGGCCGTCGCGCAGGTGGGCCAGGTACCCGGCGTCGTCGCCGTAGCTGCCGTACTCGTTCTCGACCTGGACGGCGACCACCGGGCCGCCGCGGCTCGCCAGCAGTGGCAGGATCTCGGGCACCACGGCGTCGAACCAGCCGTCCACCTCGGCCAGGAAGGCCGGGTCGGCGCAGCGCAGCCGCATGCCGTCGGCGGCGAGCAGGCGGGCCGGGAGGCCGCCGAACTCCCACTCCGCGCAGATGTACGGGCCGGGGCGCAGGATCACGTCCAGGCCGTTCGCCCGCGCCAGCCCGGCGAACCGGGCGATGTCCCGCCAGCCGGTGAAGTCGACCTCGCCGGAGGACAGTTCGTGGAAGTTCCAGGGGACGTAGGTGTCGACGGTGTTGGCGCCCATCGCGCGCAGCCGGCGCAGGCGGTCGTCCCAGAGGTCGGGGTGGACGCGGAAGTAGTGCAGGGCGCCGGAGATGATCCGGTGCGGGGCGCCGGCGCGGCGGAACCCGGTGTCGTCGTAGTCGAGCAAGGGGGCCTGCCTTCGGTGGGAACACGGTGGGATCGCGGAGTGATCGTGGTGTGCCGGGCGAGGGTCGAGGGGCCGACGGGCGGTGCACGGGTGATCTTCGGAGCCTACCCGGGGCGGCCGACGGGATGCCGGTGTACGGCCTGCCGGTGCGGGGCGTCGGGCTACGAGTCGGCCCGGTCCCGGAGGTCGGCGTGCCAGGGTGGGTTGGGGCCGGCGACCGAGCAGGTCAGGGCGGCCACCCGGGCGGCGAAGCGGCAGGCGTCGTGCACCTCCTCCGGGGTCAGCCCGTCGAGGCGGCCGCCGAGCCGGCCGATCCCGCCGAGGTGGTGCAGCAGGCCGCCGGTGAAGGCGTCGCCGGCGCCGATGGTGTCGACCACGTCCGTCCGCGGGGCGTCG
This sequence comes from Kitasatospora sp. NPDC059973, assembly GCF_042737525.1. Classification (NCBI taxonomy): domain Bacteria; kingdom Bacillati; phylum Actinomycetota; class Actinomycetes; order Kitasatosporales; family Streptomycetaceae; genus Kitasatospora; species Kitasatospora sp. NPDC059973. The sequence continues at coordinate 4,950 of NZ_JBHWUI010000100.1, forward strand.
ACGGTCAGCCGATCGCCGTCCAGCGAGGCCAGCGCGCCCCGGCCGCCCAGGGTGATCACGACCAGTCGGACGCCGGCCAGGTGCCACTCGTCGCAGGCGCGTTCGGGACTGACGCCGGGCAGCAGCAGGTCGAGGTCGTCCGCGCTGAGCCGCAGGATGTCGGCGGCCGCGCACCAGTGCGGGAGCCGGGACCGGTAGCGTGCCGGATCGACCAGCAGCGGACGCACGTTGGGGTCGATCGACACGGTCGGGCGGCCGGGGGCCCGGGTCAGCAACTCCTCGACGCGGGGGCCGCCGGGCTCGCGGACCAGGGCGAGCGAGCCGGTGTGCAGACAGCCCGCGCCGGCCAGTGGGAGGGCGCCGAGCTCGGCCGGCGTCCAGGCCCAGTCGGCGGTGCCCTCGGCGTGGAACGAGTAGCGGGCCTGGCCCAGTTCGTCCACGGTGGCGATGGCCAGGGTGCTGGGTTCGGCCGCCGCGACACTGCCGCCGAGGTCGACGCCGGAGGAGTCGAGGTGCTGTCGGAACAGCGCCCCGAAGGGGTCGGCGGAGATCCGGCCGAGGAAGCGGGTCGGGGTGCCCAGCCGGGCCAGCGCGACGGCGGTGTTGGCGGGGCCGCCGCCGGGCAGGACGCGCAGCGCGAGTTCGCCGGGGCGCCGCTCGGCGGAGGAGTCGGTGAACGCGTCGGCGACGCACTCGCCGAGTACGGCGACCGGGAGTCGGGTCATGGCGGACCGCCTTCGGGAGAGGGCTCGTTGGGTGCTGCCGGGCGTCCCGGGCGACACCGCAGGGGTGTTCCCGGGGCACCTCAGCGTACGGGGGGATGCCGCCGGGGCGGGAGCACCGAAGGCCCGCACGGCGTCGGGCGGGCGCTGCTCACGGCGTCGCTCACGGCGTTGCTCACGGTGCGTCGGATCGGGCATCCCGGACCAGGGCCGGTCGCCGGGCCCGCCCGCCCGGCCGTCCGGTGGGGTGTCCGGGCGGGCGGAGCACGCCTAGACTGCGGAACTCGCGCGGTATTACCGACCGGTAGGGATGGGGAGTTCGGATGGCTGAGGAGCGGGTCCACGCGTTCGGGGACGACGCGTTGGGGGAGCACGACGCGGTCGCGCTGGCGGCGCTGGTACGGTCCGGCGAGGTCGCTTCCGGTGAGCTGGCCGCCGCCGCGGCGGCGCGCGCCGAGCGGGTCGACGCGGCGCTGGCACCCGTCGCGTTCGCGTCGTACGGCCAGCCGCGCAGCGCCCCGGCCGGTGGTGGGGCCCCGCTGTTCGGGGTCCCGAGCTACCTCAAGGACAACGTGGACCTGCGGGGGATGCCCACCGGGCAGGGCAGTTCGGCGTTCCGCGCCAAGCCGGCGCGGCGCGACGCCGGCTTCGCCGAGCAGTTCCTCAGCACCGGCCTGGCGGTGCTGGGCAAGACCAGGATGCCGGAGTTCGGCCTCAACGCCTCGACCGAGTTCGCCGAGGCCCGGCCGGTCCGCAACCCGTGGCGGACCTCGCACTCGCCGGGGGCCTCCTCCGGCGGCGCGGCCGCGCTGGTCGCGGCGGGCGTCGTGCCGATCGCGCACGCCAACGACGGCGGCGGGTCGATCCGCATACCGGCCGCCTGCTGCGGCCTGGTCGGCCTGAAGCCGACCCGCGGCCGGCTGGTCGCCAACGACCAGGGCCGCCGGCTGCCGATCGACCTGGTGACGGACGGTGTGGTGACGCGCTCCGTCCGGGACACCGCCGCCTTCTTCGCCGCCGCCGAACTCCACCACCGCAATCCGGCGCTGCCGCCGCTCGGACTGGTGGAGGGCCCGGGGGACCGGCCGCTGCGGGTCGGCCTGGTGGTGGACTCCCCGATCGCCGTCACCGACGGGCCGACCCGGCAGGCGGTCGAGCGGACGGCGGCGCGGCTGGAGGCGATGGGGCACAAGGTCACGCCCGCGACGCTGCCGTTCGGCGAGGACTTCTCCCGCGACTTCACGCTCTACTGGGGCTGCATCGCCTTCATGATCGCCACCACCGGCCGGCTGCTGCTGGACCCGGGCTTCCAGGCGCGGAAGCTGGACGGTCTGACCGCGGGGCTGCGGCGGCGCTTCCACCGGGAGTTCCTGCGCACGCCCGGCGTGCTGCGCCGGCTCCGGCAGGCGGAGGCGGCGTACGGCGGACTGTTCCGCGAGCACGACGTGATCCTCTCGCCGGTGCTGGCCCATGTCGCGCCGCCGATAGGGCACTTGAGCCCGAACGTGGCGTTCGACGAGCTGCTGGACCGGCTGGGCCGGTACGTGGCCTTCACCCCGGTGAACAACGTGACGGGCGGTCCGGGGATCTCGCTGCCCGCCGAGTCGGCCGGGAACGGGCTGCCGATCGGGGTGCACCTGTCGGCCGCGCACGGCCGGGAGCGGCTGCTGCTGGAGCTGGCGTTCGCGCTGGAGGCGGACCGGCCCTGGCAGCGGATCCAGGACTGAGCGCGGGGTCGGCAGGCGTCCCGCGTGGTGCGTGCTCAAGCCGGGCCGGGAGAGGCGTCCCGCGTGAGGGGGGTGCCGGTGCTCAGCCCGGGCCCGGGGAGGCGATCGCCCGGGCGGCCCGCACCTCCTGGCGCAGCGGCGCCAGCACGCCGTCCTCGGCGGACTCTCCGCCGGACTCCTCGCCGGTCTCCGGCCCGGTCTCTCCGCCGGTCCGCCCGGTGCCGGCGGCCGGGTCGGACGGCGGAGGGGTCGCGGGTCGCGGAGCGTCGGCGCGCAGGGCCGCCGCGAGCTCGTCGAGCTCACGGGTGATGGCGGCGACCTCGGCCGCCGGCGGCGGGGGCACCCCGTGGTCGATCCGGACCCGGGTGGCCGTGGTGGCCTCCACGATCCGCTCGACGGCGATGACCAGCGGCCACCACGCGGCGGCCCGCGCCCCGGTGGGCGGGGGTTCGGTGAGCGCCCGCTGGAACTCCGACCGCACGGCGGACAGGTCGCGGTAGAGCCGGCGCCGGTGGCGGAGCCGGGCCGACTGGTCCCGGCCGGGGTCCGCGTCGAACGCCAGCCTGACGTAGGCCGCGGTGTCCGCCGCGGCGTCCGCGAGCCGGTCGCCGATCCGGGTGTGCCAGGACTCCAGCCAGAGCAGGTAGCCGGCGATCAGCGAGACCCCGCAGCCGATCAGCGAGTCGTAGAGCCGGGGCGCCACCAGCCGGAACCCCTGGTGGTTGAGCAGGTCGGAGAGGAGCAGGATGACCGGGGTGATCGCCGCGGTCTGGAAGGCGTAGCCCTTCGCGGAGAACGCCGGGATCAGCATCGCGAGCAGGGCGATGGTCGGCACGTCCCACCACCCGCGCGGCACCTCGGCGAGGACCGGGATGGCGATCAGCAGGCCGACCGCCGTGCCGAACGCCCGCAGCACGGCGCGCGAGAAGACCGAGCCGAAGTCGGGCTTCATCACGAAGGTGACGGTCAGCGCCACCCAGTACGAGCGGGGGACGGCGATCACCGAGACCAGCGTCTGGGCGACGCCGATGCACAGGGCCAGCCGCAGGCCGTAGCGCCAGGACGCCCCGGACAGCAGGGCCGCGCGGGCCGTGCGGCGGGCCCGGACGTGCAGCACGGCGGGGCGGCCGAGCCGGTCGGCCCCGCCGAACGGGTCCGGCGCGGGCTCCCCGGCGACGGCGGCCGCGTACCGCAGCGCCTGGTCGACGGCCCGCTCCGAGGGACCGGTCGGCGGTGGCAGGTCCAGCGTGTGCGGCTCGCCGGGCCGCCCCCGCTCGACGGTGTCGGCCAGGGCCCGGGCCGCCGCCTGGTAGGCGTCCGGCAGCGGGCCGAGCGAGGCCGGGCGCAGCTTCGCCGCCGAGGCGGCCTCCACGACCGGGATCACGGCGTTGAGCTGGGCGAGCAGCCGGGTGAGGCCGGGGGAGCGGCCGTGCCGACGGGTGCGGTGGGCGAGCAGCAGGTCGTAGGACCGGTTGAGCGAGTGGGTGACGGCCAGGCGCCGTTCGTCGTGCGCGGGGGTGCCCGCCGCCCGGAGGAAGTCGGCGACGGTCCGGTACGTCTGCGCGACCGCCGTCCGCTCCGGGACGCCACCGCGCAGCGGCCAGGCGAACAGGGTGAGCGCGAGCACCACCAGGCCGCCGAGGAGGAGCAGCAGCGGCGGCTTCCACCAGGGCGCCGGCATCGGCAGGCCGGCCCCGACGACGGCGTTGAGCAGGAGCAGCAGCCCCGACACCGAGGCGACCGAACCGATCGAGGAGATCATGCCGGAGACCAGCGCGATCAGGGTGAGCACGACGACGGCGAGCCAGCCCTCCCCGTACACCAGGGTGCCGAGGGTGACGCCGACGGCGCCGAAGAGCTGGGGGACGGCGATGTTGTAGACCCGCATCCGGTAGGCGTCGGCGGTGTCGCCGATGACTCCGGAGAGCGCCCCCATGGAGGCCAGCGCGCCGTACTGGGGCTGCCCGGCCGCGAGGCCGACGGCGAGCGGTGCGGAGAGGGCGACGGCGGCGCGGGCGACGGCCGCCCAGGGGATCGGCGCGGGGTGCGGGCGCAGGCCCGCGGTGAGCCAGCTGGGGGGTGCGAGCCGGCCGGCTCGTGCGCTCCGTGCCATACGAGAAACGTACGGCTCCGGGCCGGGGCGGGCCCGGTGTCGGCGCGCCGGACGGCTCGGTGTCGCGGCGCCGGGGGGCGGGGTGCCGGGGGCGGGGTGCCGGGGGGCGGGGTGCCGCCCCGTCAGGGTCGGCCGACCGGGGTGGGGGAGGCGGCCGGGGTGGCCGGCGCGGCGGAGCCGTCCGGGAGGTCGCGCAGGTGGGGCAGCGGGGACAGCCAGAGGACGGCGGCGGCGAGCGGGACGGCGGCGGTGGCCAGCCACATCGCGGGCACCACCCCGACGGCGGAGGCGGTCGCGCCACTGGCCAGGGCGCCGAGGGGGATGGCGCCGTAGTTGAGGAAGGAACCGCTCGCGCTGATCCGGCCGAGCACCCGGGCGGGGACGTGGCGCTGCTGGAAGGTGGCCCGGAGGACGTTCCCGGCGACGATGCCCGCCGAGACGGCGAAACCGCCGAGGACGTAGCAGGCGACACCGGCGCCCGGCCCGGTCAGCGGGATCAGCAGGGCCAGCATCGGCACCCAGAACAGGAAGAGCATCAGGGCGCGGGCGGTGCCGATCGCGGCTCCGACCCGGCGGGCGACGGCCGCGCCGAGGACGCCGCCGGCACCGGCGGCGCCGACCACCGCGCCGATCGCGCCGTCGGAGAGACGGGCCTGCTCGACCAGGAAGACGACCTGGATCGACTGGTAGGCCATCAGGGCCATGTTGGCCAGTGCCCCGTGGAGGGCGAAGGTGCGCAGCCAGACGTCGTGGGTGATCAGGCGCAGGCCCTCGGAGACCTCGCGCCGCAGGTTCGGGCGGGGGGTCGGCGTGGTGCCCGGGTGGTCGCCGCGGCGTGCCGCCGGGGCGGGCTCGCGGGTGCGGATGGCGGCGGTGGAGAGGAGCGAGAGGAGGAACGTGGCGGTGTTCGCGAGCAGGCTGTTGACCGGGCCGAAGGTCTGGGCGGCGGCGCCGCCGGCGCCGAGCCCGACGATCTGGGCGGCCGAGGCGCTGCCGTGCAGGGCGGCGTTCCCCTCGGCGCGGTCCGGTTCGGCGACGAGGGTGGGGAGGTAGGCGGTGTACGCGGTCTGGAAGAAGACCTCGGCGGCGCCGGTCGCCGTGGCGACCGCGAGGAGCTGGCCGGCGGTGAGGACGCCGAGCACGGCGGCGGCGGGGACGGTGAGATGGAGCACCAGGGAGACGGCGGTGGAGACGAGCATGACCGTCCGTCGGCGCATCCGGTCGACCCAGGCGCCGGCCGGCAGGCCGATCAGCAGCCAGGGCACCCACTTCGCGGCGACCAGCAGGGCGGCCTCGAAGGCGCCGGCGTGCAGGACGCCGACGGCGATCAGCGGTAACGACAGATTGGTGAGGGCGCCGCCGAACCTGCCGGCAACCTCGCCGGTGAAGAGAAGCCGGAAGTCCCGGTTGCGGCGGAGCAGCGAGCCGCGGGCGCCGGCGCTCATTCGGCACCACGCGACGTACGGGGGAAGGACTGCAGCTGCACCACGACCGGCAGCGCGTCCGGCGCCGGGTCGGCGTCCGGGGCGGGGGTGTGGCGGCCGATCACCTCGAACAACTCCTGGTTGAGGGCCTTGAGCTGAGGCGGCGTCAGGCGCAGGTTGGTCCAGTCCGCGATGGTGCCGGAGTTGCGCCAGTCGCCCGCCCAGTCCTCGCTGAGGTAGGAGGTGACGCGGTTGAAGTACTGCTGCACCAGCTCGTTCGTGTAGAGCGCGACCGCGCCCCGGCTGTCCGGGTCGTCCCGGAACTCGGCGGTGTTCAGCTCGTTGCGGACGGGGATCCGCCGCCACCAGCGCTCGCGCTTGGTGCCGCGTCCGGTGTCCTCCTCGATGAAGCCGTGCTCGGCGAGGTGGCGCAGGTGCCAGCTGACGGTGCCGGTGTTCTCGCCGAGCCGTTCGGCGAGCCGGGTGGCGGTGGCGGGACCGTCCAGCTTCAGCAGCTCGAAGATCCGCATCCGCAGTGGATGGGCCAGCCCGCGCAGGCTGCGGGCGTCCAGCCGGCGGAGCGGCCGGTCGGCCGGCGGCTGCGTTTGCGGCTCGGTCGGGTCCGGCGGCTCGGTGGGGGCGGGGTGTTCGGTCATGGCGCCATCGTAGGGTGCAGAGAGTTCTCTGCACAGGCATCTCTGCAGAGAATGCTCTGCAAGTTGCCCCGGAGTGAGGCCCGGAGGAGTGTGGGGAGCGTGCGGAGGCGGGCGGAGAACCGGAGTGACGTCCTCCGGGGCACGTCGGCCCGCCTGGGGCGGTGATCTTCTAGAGTCGCCAGCGGTACGACTGTATGACCACCGTGCGGTCCCGGAGACTGCGCGGAGCGCGACACCGAGAGGCGGCACCACCATGAACGACCAGCAGGCACCCGAGCCGTTCGAGCCCGTTGACGAGGACTGGCAGACCGCGCTGGCGGTCGTCGCCCACCCCGACGACATGGAGTACGGCGGTGCCGCCGCCGTCGCCCGCTGGACGGCCCAGGGCAAGAAGGTGGTCTATGTGATGGTCACCAGCGGCGAGGCCGGCATCGACTCGATGAGCCCCGAGGACTGCGGCCCGCTCCGCGAGGCCGAGCAGATCGCCTCCGCCGCCGTGGTCGGCGTCGACACCGTCGAGTTCCTCGGCCACCCGGACGGGGTGCTGGAGTACGGGCTGCCGCTGCGCCGGGACATCGCCCGGGCCGTCCGCCGCCACCGCCCGGACATCGTCATCACCAGCAACTTCCGCGAGACGTACGGCGGGGTCTTCCTCAACCAGGCCGACCACATCGCGGTCGGCCGGGCCACCCTGGACGCGGTCCGGGACGCCGCCAACCGCTGGGTGTTCCGCGAGCTGGTGGCCGAGGGGTACGAGCCGTGGAACGGGGTGCGGGCGGTCTGGGCGGCCGGCTCGCCCGAGTCGCGGCACGCCGTGGACACCACCAAGCACTTCGACAAGGGCGTCGCCTCGCTCGCCGAGCACAAGGCGTACCTGGCCGGGCTGGGCGGTGCGATGGCCGATCCGCAGGAGTTCCTGGAGGGCTTCGGCCGGGGCGCCGGCAGTCGGCTCGGCACCCGGTTCGCCGTCCCCTTCGAGGTGTTCCCGCTGCGCTGAGGCGTGCCGCGCGGGATCAGGAGCCGTGGTCGGCGTGCTCGCGGCGGCGCCGCCGGTGGCGCAGCAGCTGCCGGGCGGCGAGCGCCGCGCAGAGCACGCCGACGGCGACCAGCAGCCACAGCTGGTACCGGACCGCCGTCCGGTACACGGCCCCGATGTTGGCCCCGGCCAGGTAGCCGAAGGCGGACCAGACCCCCACCCAGAGCGCCGCGCCGAGCACGTTGAACGGCTGGAACCGCCGCCAGGGCATCTCGGTGGTGCCGGCGATGATGCCGTTGGTCTGGCGCAGCCCGTCCACGAAGCGCGCCACGGTGACGACCTTGCCGCCGTGCCGGGCGAAGAAGCCGTCGGCGCGCTCCATCCGGGCGGGGGTGAGCAGCACGTAGCGGCCCCACCGGTGGACGAAGGCGCGGCCGCCGGTGCTGCCGATCAGGTAGCCGAGGCTGTTCCCGAGGACGGCGGCCGCGAAGGCGATCCCGACCACGGCGGCCAGGTCGAGGTGCCCGGCGCCGGCGTAGACGGCGGCCAGCACCAGGATGGTCTGGCCGGGCGCGGGGATGCCGCAGTTGTCCAGCAGGACGAAGAGCGCCACGGCCGCGTAGCCGTACTCGTCGAGCAGCGGGGCGAGCCCGGCGAGCGGGCCGGGCAGTGCGGGCTCGGACACGTGGCTCACCACCCCGCGCCGGTCGGGCCCGGGGTGGCGGTCGGATGGGTCAGCGGAGCGCCTGGCGGGGCTCGATGTTGCAGTCGGGGCCGGGGTAGATCAGCCCCGTGTGGCCGTCCTCGAAGCGGACCATGTAGGGCGGCTCGCCCTCCGCGCCGCGCACCTCGATGATCTCGCCCTTCTGGTCGACCATGCCCACCGCCCTGCTGTGGATGTGGAGCTGGTCACCTACCGCTGCGTGCATGGTCTGCTCCTCGGGTCGCGATGGCCGCGCGGGCGGCCGTTCTGCTTCCACTCTGCTGCGGCGGGGGCGGGCCCGCAACGGCTTGGCCGTGCGGCCGGTGCCGGGGGGCGGGTGTCGTCGTGGGCCGGTCGACGTCGCCGGGCGGGGCACGGGGCGGGCCCGGTCAGTGGGGGCCGAACTGCTCGGCGAGATAGCAGCGGACCAGTCGCTTGCACTCGCCGATCAGCGCCGGATCCCCGTCCGGAGCGCTCCGGAAGGCGAGCTTGAGCACGGCGTCCGCCGCCTCCAGGGCCACCCGCAGTGCGAGCGTGAGCGCCGCCGGGTCGGCCGTCGCGAACAGGTCGCCGCCGAGGGCCTGGAGGCGCAGCGCGACAGCGGTGTTGTTGTCGAGGTCGGTGTCGAGCAGGTGCAGGTCGTCCCGGACCCCGGCGGGCACGGACGCCCCGGCCAGCCCGAAGTCCACCTGACCGAAGCCGGGGACGGCCCGCTTCATCGCCACGAACTCGTCCACCGCGAGGTCGGTGAACCCCGCGGCACCGGTCGGCGCCGCGTCGAGCAGCCGGCGGTCGAGGCGCTCCAGGTAGTGGTCGAGGTTGCGGCCGGCGAGCGCGGCCAGCAGGTCCTCCTTGCCGGCGAAGAACTGGTACAGCGTGCCGATCGGCACCTGGGCGCGGTGCGCGACCTCCTTGGTGGTGAGCGCGGCCGCGCCGACCTCGTCGAGCAGCCCCGCGCAGGCGTCCAGGAGCCGCTCGTAGCGCTCCTGGCTGCGCTGCTGCACCGGCCGCCGCCGGCCCGGTCCGCCCTGCCCGGCCACCCGGTGACTCCTCGTGTCCGCGCTCATGGGGCCACTGTGCCGCATCGGGTGTTCCACGGGCGAATCATCGCTGTGAGCCGTGCTCATATTCTTCGCCGCGGGGCTTCGGCCGCGCTTCCGTCGCCCGGTCGACGGCGGGTCGTCGCCGTCCGGCCGCCGGGACCGCGATGCCTGCTGCCGGGGCCGGGGCCGGGGCCGGGGCCGGGCGCGGGCAGCCGGGGCCGGGCGGCCGCGGGTGCGTGCGGCCGGGGGAGAGTGTTCCGCCATTGCGGCGACATCGCCCCGACGCTGCCCGGTCCGCTGATCCGAGCCGCATATCCTGTCGCCTTGCCGTCGCCCGACGGTGAGGCGGCGTGGGTCGGTGGACAGGGGTGCGGCTTGGTTTCGTCGGGTTCAGCCGATCCGGGGGCCGCGGCGTCGGGGCGGCAGCGCTTGCGTGCGTGGTTGCTGGACGGGCTGGCCGACATGGCCAAGCAGTACCCCGGGCCGCACGCGCAGGCGCCCGTCGAGCACCAGGGCGCCCGCTGGTGGCGGGTGATGTGCCTGACCGGTCTCGACTACTTCTCGACGCTCGGCTACCAGCCGGGCATCGCCGCACTGGCGGCCGGCCTGCTGTCCCCGGTGGCGACCATCGTGCTGGTGCTGGTGACGCTGTTCGGCGCCCTGCCGGTGTACCGGCGGGTCGCGAAGGAGTCCCCGCACGGCGAGGGCTCGATCGCGATGCTGGAGCGGCTGCTCTCGTTCTGGAAGGGCAAGCTCTTCGTCCTCGCGCTGCTGGGCTTCGCCGCCACCGACTTCATGATCACCATCACCCTGTCGGCCGCCGACGCCACCGCGCACCTGGTGGAGAACCCGCACCTGCAGAGTGCGCTGAGCGGCCGGCAGGTACTGATCACGCTCGTCCTGGTCGCGCTGCTGGGCGGCGTCTTCCTGAAGGGCTTCAGCGAGGCGATCGGCCTGGCCGTGGTGCTGGTCGCGATCTACCTGTCGCTGAACGTGGTCGTGGTGGCCACCGGGCTCTGGGAGGTCGCGCGCTCCCCGCACCTGGTCACCGACTGGTCGGACGCGCTGACCACCGAGCACGGCAACGTGGTCGCGATGATCGGCGTCGCACTGATCACCTTCCCCAAGCTCGCGCTCGGCCTGTCCGGTTTCGAGACCGGCGTCGCGGTGATGCCGCACATCGAGGGCGATCCGGAGGACACCGAGGAACGGCCGACCGGCCGGATCCGGGGCGCCCGGAAGCTGCTGACCACGGCCGCGCTGATCATGAGCGTCTTCCTGATCACCACCAGCTTCATCACCACCCTGCTGATCCCGAAGGCGGCGTTCGAGCCCGGCGGCGAGGCCAACGGCCGGGCCCTGGCCTACCTGGCGCACGAGTACCTGGGCAGCGCCTTCGGCAGCGTCTACGACCTGGCCACGATCCTCATCCTCTGGTTCGCCGGCGCGTCGGCGATGGCGGGCATGCTCAACCTGATGCCCCGCTACCTGCCGCGCTACGGCATGGCGCCGGCCTGGGCGCGGGCGGTGCGGCCGATGGTCATCGTGCTCACCCTGATCGCCTTCCTGGTGACCTGGATCTTCGACGCCAGCGTCGACGCGCAGGGCGGCGCGTACGCCACCGGCGTGCTGGTGCTGATCAGCTCCGCCGCGATCGCCGTCACCATCGCCGCGCACAAGGCCCGCCAGCGCAACTGGACCATCGGCTTCGCGGTGATCGCGGCCGTCTTCGTCTACACCACGGCGCTGAACATCGCCGAGCGGCCGGACGGCGTCAAGATCGGTGCCTGCTTCATCGCCGGCATCATCCTGCTGTCGCTGCTCTCCCGGCTCAAGCGGGCCTTCGAGCTGCGGGTGACGGACGTCGCGTTCGACGAGGCCGCCGAGCGGTTCGTCCGCGACTACACGCACCGCCCGCTGCGCCTGATCGCCAACGAGCCGAACAACCGGGACCTCGCGGAGTACCAGGAGAAGAAGCGCCAGATCCGGGCGGACAACGACATCCCCGCCGAGGACGACCTGGTCTTCGTCGAGGTCACCGTGCTCGACCCGTCGGAGTTCGAGACCGTCCTGAAGGTCCACGGGGAGGTCCTGCACGACCGCTACCGGGTGCTCACCCTGGAGAGCTCCAGCGTGCCGAACGCCCTGGCGGCCCTCCTGATGGAAGTCCGGGACCGGACGGGGCAGCAGCCGCACATCTACTTCGAGTGGACCGAGGGCAACCCGTTCGCCCAGTTCCTGCGGTTCTTCCTGTTCGGCCACGGCGAGGTCGCGCCGGTCACCCGCGAGGTGCTGCGGGAGGCCGAGCCGGACCGCGGCCGCCGCCCCCGCGTCCACGTCGGGTGAGCGGGAATCCGGGGGCTGCGGGCGTCGAGGCGGGGCGGGCGCTCAGACCGGAACGACCGCGACCGGGCAGCCGGCGTGCCGGACGACCGCCTGGCTGGTCGAGCCCAGCCTGCCGAGCGGTCCGCGTTGCTCACCGTGGCGTCCGACGACGACCAGTCGCTGGGTCTGCGACCCGGCGACCAGCTCGCGGGCCGGGTTGGAACGCACCGCGGTCGCGGTCACGGTGACGTCCGGGAACTGTTCGCGCGGGCCGGCCAGCACCTCGGCCAGCAGCCGGTCGTGCTCGGCGGCGATGTCCGCCTCCTCGTAGACCAGCGGGAGGTCGTGCGCGGGCCCGGCGACCAGCGGATAGGCCCAGGCGTGGACGGCGAACAGGGGGAGGTTCCGGCGCCGCGCGGAGTCGAAGGCGTAGGCGAGCACCTCGTCGTCGTGTCCCTTGCCCTGGACACCCACCAGCACGCCGCCGCCGGCCCCTGCCCCGGTGTCGTGCACGACGACGACCGGACAGGCGGCGTGGCCGGCGGCCCGGAGACTGGTCGAGCCGAGCAGCAGGCGGGGGAAGCCCCCCGTACCCCGGGCGCCCAGGACCAGGAGCAGGGCCTCCTCGGCCGCTGCCGCCAGCGCCTGCCGCGGATGGTCGTCCACCAGCTCCGTGACGACGGCGAGGCCGGGGTGCCTCAGCAGGACGCGTTCGCGGGCCGCGTCGAGCAGGCCGGCGCCCGCGTCCTTGCTGAGCCGGGTCTCCTGACCCGCGGGAGCGTGTGCCGCCTCACCGAACCAGGCGTGGACCACGCGGAGCGGCGCGTTGCGCAGCCAGGCCTCGTCCGACGCCCAGTCCACGGCCTCCAGGCTCGACTGCGAGGCGGCGACGCCCACGACGACGGGGTTTCTCATGGCCGGCTCCTCCTGACTGCGGGGCGGCGTCGCGGGGCAGCCCGGTGCTCGCACGGGCACCGCGTCCGGTCCTGCGTCCAGGCTATGCCGCGACCCGCGCGGTGGCAGGGCGGGCGGGTCGGGGGGCGCGGGTCGGGGGCCGGGTGCTCGTCCGGGAGGGCCGGGGGCCGGGGCGGATGTCGGGCGGGCCGGTGGGGTGCCTGCGGGTGGCGTCGTGGCATCGCCTGGTGCGGGGGTGGTGCCATCTGGTGTCATCCGGTGCCATGGGGCGTCATGAGGTGCCACGGGTGCTGCCTCCAGGGGCTGCGGGGTGCTGGGTGCCCGGTCGTTGGGTGGAGCTTGCTCCAGGATCGGGCAGTTGGGAGGCCCGGAAATGCCTGGCGTGAGGCCGATGTCAGGGTGGGTGCCATAAAGGCTTGCGGATGGCGCCATAGTGGTGCCACCATAGCGTCATCGGCCTCGCGACGTCAGTGATCCCGGAGACGATCGACGACGTCGTGGTCCGAAAGAACCACACCCGGCAGAGCACCATCGACCTCCTCCGTGCCGCGGCCCGAGCCCCGGCACCGCCACCTCGCACACGCCCCAGTCACTTCAGTTCTCGAACGGGAGGGCTCATGCCTTCATCCGCCATGCCCACACCCAGGCGGGCCGACGGCCACCTGCCACCGGCCGCCGTCTCCGCCGTCGGTCTGCGCAAGTCCTACGGGGACAAGACCGTCCTCGACGGCATCGATCTGCGGATCCCGGCCGGGTCCGTGTTCGCGCTGCTCGGCCCGAACGGGGCCGGCAAGACCACCGTCGTCAAGATCCTCTCGACCCTGATCGGCGCCGACGGCGGACAGGCCCGGGTGGCGGGCCACGACATCGCCACCGCGCCGCAGGCGGTGCGTGCCGCGATCGGTGTCACCGGGCAGTTCTCCGCCGTCGACGGCCTGATCACCGGCGAGGAGAACATGCTCCTGATGGCCGACCTGCACCACCTGTCCAAGCGCGAGGGCCGCCGGGTCGCCGCCGAACTCCTGGAACGCTTCGACCTGGTGGAGGCGGCCGGGAAGCCCGCCTCCACCTACTCCGGCGGTATGAAGCGCCGGCTGGACATCGCCATGACGCTGGTCGGCGGCCCGCGGGTCATCTTCCTCGACGAGCCGACCACCGGCCTCGACCCGCGCTCGCGCCACACCATGTGGCAGATCATCCGCGAACTCGTCACCGGCGGCGTGACCGTCTTCCTCACCACCCAGTACCTGGAGGAGGCCGACCAACTCGCCGACCGCATCGCGGTCCTGAACGACGGCCGGATCGCCGCCGAAGGCACCGCCGACGAGCTGAAGCGACTCATCCCCGGCGGCCACGTGCGGCTGCGCTTCGCCGACCCGGCCGCCTACCGGTCCGCCGCCCTCGCCCTGCACGACGTCACCCGCGACGACGAGGCCCTGGCCCTGCAGATCCCCAGCGACGGCAGCCAGCGCGACCTGCGCGCCGTCCTCGACCGGCTGGACGCCACCGGCATCGAGGCCGACGAACTCACCGTCCACACCCCCGACCTCGACGACGTGTTCTTCGCCCTGACCGGCGGCACCGACCAGTCCAAGGAGACCGTCCGATGAGCTCCCTCTCCCTCGCCGTGCGCGACTCCTCCACGATGCTGCGCCGCAATCTCCTGCACGCCCGGCGCTACCCGTCACTCACCCTGAACCTGCTGCTCACCCCGATCGTCCTGCTGCTGCTCTTCGTCTACGTGTTCGGGGACGTGATGAGCGCGGGGATGGGCGGCGGCGCCGACCGCTCCGCGTACATCGCCTACGTCGTGCCGGGCATCCTGCTGATGACCATCGGTGGCACGGTGGTCGGGACGGCGGTGTCCGTCTCCAACGACATGACCGAGGGCATCATCGCCCGCTTCCGCACCATGGCGATCCACCGCGGGTCGATCCTCGTCGGACACGTCATCGGCAGCGTCCTGCAGTCGGTCGCCAGCGTCCTTCTCGTGGGCGCCGTCGCCGTGGCCATCGGCTTCCGCTCCGCGGACGCCACCGCCCTGGAGTGGCTGGCCGCCTTCGGTCTGCTCGCGCTCGTCGCCCTGGCGCTCACCTGGATCGCGGTGGGGATGGGCATGGTCAGCCCGAACGCCGAGGCGGCGAGCAACAACGCGCTGCCGCTGATCGTCCTGCCGCTGATCTCCAGCGCCTTCGTCCCGGTCGACGCGATGCCGGGCTGGTTCCAGCCGATCGCCCAGTACCAGCCGTTCACGCCGGCCATCGAGACCCTGCGCGGCCTGCTGCTCGGCAGCGGGATCGGCTACAACGGCTGGCTCGCCGTCGCCTGGTGCGTGGCGCTCACCGTCCTCGGTTACCTCTGGTCGAAGTCGGTCTTCAACCGTGATCCGAGGTAGCGCCGGGCGGCCGGGGTGGGGTGAGGTGGGCACGCGGACACCGCGTCGGCGCACCCCGCCCCGGCGGCGGTGGCCCCCGGCTGACGCGTCGTCCGGGCTGCGGCACCGGGTCGTGTCATCGGGCTGCGGCGAGGTCCTCGACCAGGCTGGCGGACGGCTGGGGGATCTCGCCGAAGTCCTCGTCCTCGCCGTCCACGACGAGTTGGTTGAGGACGGCCTGCAGCCGGGGCGGGAGGCGGGGGGCGAGACCGTCGTGGCAGCGGGCGAGGATGTCGTGCCGCACCTGCTCGGGGAGCAGCGTGGTGGCGGGGCGGTGGGGTCCGGCGCGGTGCCGCGAGTTCTCGGCCAGGTTCTCCGCCTGGGCGCGCCAGTAGGCGGCGTCCCGCGTCTCGCCCGCCTGCTGGTGGTGTAGGTGGAGGAGGTACGCGGCGGTGGTGCTGCCGGAGCCGGCCGCGAACTGCCACCAGAACTGCGCGGCGTCCACCCGGCCGGTGAGGGCCAGCAGACAGGCGAGGACGAGCGCGCCCTCCGGGTGGATCCGGGACCCGTTGACCAGTTGTTTCAGGGACGCGCCGGCCTGCGGTGCGTTGAGGACCAGGGCGATGGCGAGGGAGAGTTCGTGGGCGGCCTGCTCGTGGGCGGAGGGGAAGGGTGCCGGTGCGACGGTGATCCGCGGCGGCTGCACGGGCGGTGCGGCCGCGGTGCCGGTGAAGACCTCCGTCCGGCCCCCCGCTTCCGTGTCGGTCGGCCAGCCGTTGCAGGCCGGGCCGCCGTCGAGCCAGGAGGTGAGGCCGGGGTGGTCGAGGTTGCGGTTCACCGGGACTCCCTGTCCGAGAGGTCGGGCCGGCCGATGGCCTTGGCTATCCGCCGGCGGGCGTGGCGGCGGTTGGACCGCAGGGTGGCGGTCGGCGTGCCGAGGTAGGCGGCGGCCTCGTCGTCGTCCAGGTCGAGGCAGTAGGTGAGGACCATGATGTCGCGTTGGCGCTCGGGTAGGGCGAGGATCGCGGTGAGCAGGCCGATCTGCTCGGGCAGGGTCTCCAGGCTGAGCCGGGCCTGTCGGCAGAAGTGTCCGATCACGGCGTCCATCGCGGCGATCTGCACCGCCGTGGGCTGGCTCTGGGCGTCCAGCCAAGCGCCGAGGTGCTCCTTGAGCAGGCGCCAGGCGTAGGCGGCGGGGATCTCCTGGCGCAGGGCGAGGGACCAGTTGCGACGCAGGTGGGCCTTCATCTCGGCGACGATCAGTTCGGCGGCGCCGTGGTCGGCGCCGACCTGGGTGCGGGCGAAGCCCGACCAGGCCCGCTCGTGGGTGGCGCAGAACGCCTCGAAGGTGAGCCGCAAGCGGGGACCGTCCGGTGCGCTGCTGTCGTTCATGGCTTGCCCTCCCCTGCGCCCGCCCGTCGGGGGCGGCGCCTGCCGGTCGATCGTCATGTCGGTCCTCCTCGTGTCTGCGGTGTGGGGCCACCGAGCCTGAGCGAGGGAACGGTTGAGGCCCCCGTGGAACATGCAAGCGCAGCAGGGGCGGCTGTGTGCAAAGAGAGAATCAAGAATACTGACTGAAAGTAATATGATGAATACGCAGACGATACTGATGGATCGTCACATGCCGGTGGCATAGGTTGGACCGGTTCAGTGAGGCGCCGGTCGCAGCGGCCGCCGCGCCGGTTGACCGGCATCGGTCGTGGGCAGATGTCTCCACTGAGAGGTGCGCCCTGGCGCGCCTGAGCGCGCGCCGGATGGCGCATGGGGGTGGCGCGGCCCACGGGCCGACAAGGCGGGGAGACAGATGGCGGGGAGCAGGGGAAGTCACGACGGCGTCGAGGTCGATCTGCAGTTGCACCGGGCGCACTCGGCCCGGATGTACGACTACTACCTCGGCGGGACGACCAACTTCGCGGCCGACCGCGAGGCCGCGGGGCAGGCTCTGGCCGTCTTTCCGTGGGCGCCCGTCGCGGCCCGGGCGAACCGGGCGTTCATGCACCGGTCCATCCGCTTCCTGGCCGGCACGGGGATCGACCAGTTCCTGGACATCGGTACCGGCATCCCGACCAGCCCCAACCTCCACGAGGTCGCCCAGCAGGTCAACCCGCAGGCCCGGGTGCTCTACACGGACAACGACCCGATCGTCTTCGCCCACGCCCAGGCCCTCCTGCGTTCCAACCCGGCGGGCCGCACGGTCTACCTCCAGGCCGACGTCCACAAGCCCGAGGCCATCCTGGAGTCCGCGGAGCTGCGGGAGGCCCTGGACCTGGCGCGGCCGGTGGCCCTCAGCCTCGTGGCGCTCCTGCACTTCATCCCGGACGACCGGCAGGCGCACGCCGTGGTGGACCGGCTCAAGAGCGCGCTCGCCCCCGGCAGCACCCTCGTGATCAGCCACGGCACGGCGGACTTCGCGCCCGCCGCCGCCGAGCGCGTCAGCCAGGTGTACGCCGCCGCCGGCACCCCGGTGCGGATGCGCGGCCGCGAGGAGGTCCGGAGCTTCCTCGACGGCTGGGAGCTCCACGACCCCGGCGTGGTGGCCACCCACCGCTGGCGGCCCGATCCGGACGGCTCCGGTCCGGAGATCACCGAGGCCGAGTCCTCCGCCTACGCCGCCGTGGCCGTCAAGCCCTGACCGGCGCGCGGCCGCCCGGGGGAGGGACCGGCGGTGGGAGAGGGCCGGCCGCGGGGCCGGAGACCGGTGCCGTTCCGACGGGTGACAGGGGTGTGTCGTGAGCGGTCCCCGGTTCAAGGGATCATTGCCCTGGCACGTGGCGTCGAGACCTCGTGCGAACGCCTTGCAGACGGGCTGATCGGAGAACACATGTCACCCCTGGTACGTCGGCGGACCGGTCGTCGGGTCCTCGCTGTCGCCGCCCTGACCGCGGTGGCGGTCGGCGTCCCCGCGGTGCTCACGGCCATCCCCGCCTCCACGCCGGAGGCGGCCCCGCCCGGCTGGTCCGCCGGGATCCGCTCGTACCTGGTGATCAGCGCACCCACCGACGTCCACTCCGCCAAGGCCGCCGTGGTGGCGAAGGGGGGCACGGTCTTCGCCTCCTACGACGCGATCGGCGTGGTCGTCGCGCACTCGACCGCCGGCGACTTCGCCACCACGCTGCGGGGCGTGCCCGGGATCCAGCAGGTGGGCGCCACCCGCACCGCCGACGTGCCGGCCGACGCCTACGCCCCGGCGGTGCCGGCCGCCCCCGACGAGTCGGACGAGGCCCCCGACGAGACCGTCGGCTGGAACATGAGCCAGATCAGGGCCGACCAGGCCTGGGACGTGACCACCGGCTCCCGCACCGTCAAGGTCGGCGTGCTGGACACCGGTGTGGATGACCTGCACCAGGACCTCGCGCCCAACTTCGACGCCGCCGACTCCGTCTCCTGCGCCTACGGCAGGACCGACACCCGGGCCGGATCCTGGCGCGCCATCGGCTCCCACGGCACCCACGTCGCGGGGATCATAGCCGCGGCCAGGAACGGCGTGGGCGTCGTCGGTGTCGCCCCGGGCGTGGAGATCGCCTCGGTCCGGACCGCGGAGCCGGGCAGCCTCACCTACGCCGAGAACGCCGTGTGCGGGCTCGTCTGGGCCGGTGACCACGGTTTCCGGGTGACCAACAGCAGCAACGAGACCGACCCGTGGCTGTTCAACTGCCCGGACAACCCGGACCAGGCCGCCATCATCGAGGGCGTCAGGCGTGCCCAGGAGTACGCCGAGAGCCGGGGATCGCTCCAGGTCGCCGCCGCCGGCAACGCCAACCAGGACTTCGCCGGAACGCCGACGGACACGTCCAGCCCCAGCGACTCCGAGCCCTTCGAACGGACCGTCACCAAGGCCTGCCTCGACGTCCCCGCCGAGCTCCCGGGCGTGGTGGCCGTCGCCTCCACGGCCGTCGGCGGCGGCTGGGCGTCCTACTCCAACTACGGCGAGGGCGTCATCGCCCTCGCGGCGCCGGGCGGCGACGGTGACGCGGACGTGTACTCGACCGTGCCCGGCGGGGGCTACGGCATGATGAGCGGCACCTCGATGGCCTCCCCGCACGTCACCGGTGTCGCCGCGCTGATCGCGAGCACCGACCCGTCGCTCACCCCGGCCGGGATCCGCGAACGCCTCGCCGCCCAGGCCGACCCGCAGCCGTGCCCCGCCTCGGACACCCGCTGCGTCGGCACCGAGGGCGACAACGGCTTCTTCGGCAAGGGCGAGGTCGACGCGCTGAAGGCGGTCGGCGGCGCCGTCGCCGCCACGCGGCGGCCGGTGGCCGTTGCCGGCGGCTCCCCGGAGTAGCGACCCGGCGGTCCGGGGCCGTCGTCGGGGCGCCGTGCCCCGCCGGGCCCCGACCCACCCGCCGGCGCCCGGACCCACCCGCCGGTCAGGGCCGTCCCGGGTGCGGTGCCGGGGGGCGGGGGAAGTCGGCCGGGTCGTGGGCGCAGATCAGTCGGACCTCGTCGTGGTGCGCGCGGCGCAGTTCGCGCAGGCGTTCCCGGTTCTGCAGGCGGGCGCCGTTGTCGAACGCCATCATGCGCTGGAAGGCCGTCAGCCCGGGCGGGCGGCGGGGTGCGGCGGGGTCGACGTCCGTCTGCGAGAAGTAGGCGTCGCCGCAGTGCAGCAGCCAGCGGTCGGCCTCCCGGACGGCGACGCCGCAGTGGCCGCGGGTGTGCCCCGGCAGGGGGACGAGCAGCAGGTCGGGGGCCCCGCGCCAGGGTGCCGGGATCGCGCGGAAGCCGTACCAGCTCTCGGTGGCGGCGTCCGGTCGGTGCTCCACCCAGCGCGGACCGTGGGCCCACTGGACCGGGCGGTAGCGGTCGCGTTCCCCGCGGGTCGCCAGGGCCTCGACGGCCCGGAGCTCGTCGGCCAGGACGTGGACCCGGGCGTGCGGGAAGTCGCCGATCCCGCCGGCGTGGTCGGGGTCGAGGTGGGTCAGGACGATGTCGCGGACGTCGCGCGGGTCGTGGCCGAGCGCGCGGATCCGGTGCACCGCGGTGGCGGCCGGCCGGAGCCGGGGCCGGACCGTCCGCAGGAAGGACCGCCCGAGCCGCCGCGGGTCCGCGACGTCAGCGGTCCCGAACCCGGTGTCGACCAGGACCAGTCCGTCCGCGCCCTCCACCAGCAGGCAGTGGGCCGTCAGCCGGCCGATCAGCGGTCCGCCGCTGCCCAGGAGCAGCCGGCCCCCGACGGGGCACATGGTGGCGCAGTTCAGGTGATGGATGGTCATCTCGTCTCCGGTGTCCCGTGCTAAGCGAGTCGCAGGCCGTGGCGGGCCCGGGGGGTGGGCGCGATCGCGGTCGGGCCCGCCGGGGTCCGGCGGCCCGCCGGTCCGGCCAGCCGCCCGTCCAGGTCCTCGGCCAGCCGGACGTCCCCGTGCGCGGTGTACAGCTCGCCCGCCGCCCGGAGCTGGTCGCCGGCCTCCTCGGTGCGTCCCGTCCCCGCCAGGAAGTCGGCGAAGTGACGCCGCGCGAGGGCGTGCAGCCGGACGTTGCCGCTCGACCCGCATAGGTGCAGCGCCTCCCGCCAGACCCGTTCGGCCGCCTCCGGTTCGCCCAGCGCCTGTCGGGCGAGGGCCTCGCTGACCATCGCCCACAGGTGGGCGTTGGCGGTCGGACGGTCGGACAGCAGCGCGCGCGTCTCGCGGGCGTGCTCCAGCGCGGCCACCGGCTCGCCCAGCACCACCTTGATCGCCGCCGCGTTGCTGAGCACGGTGGCGGCGTGCTCGCGCAGTCCGCTCGCCCGGATGAGGGTGAGGGCGGCCCGCGCGATCCGGTCGGCCTCGGCCGGGTCGCCGGACAGGGCGGCCATCGAGGACCGTACGGAGAGGGCGTGGATGTGCAGTTCGCCGTCGTCCGGGGTGGTCCGGCCGACGGCCCGCCCGGCGAGCGGCAGCGCCTCGGCGACGCGTCCGCTGGAGCCGAGGGCGCAGGCCGTCGCCGCCTCCATGGCGGCCAGCCCCTCCCGGCCGCCGTCCAGCCGGGCGGCCCGCAGCCCGACCCGCAGGCAGTCGAGCCGGTCGGCGACCCGCCCGGCGCCGTAGTAGAGGATCGAGGCCGACCGGGCCAGGCGCCACGCGCGTTCGTACTCGCCGCGATCGGTCGCGGCCGTCACCAGCGTGCGGAGCACCGGCTCCTCGGCGTGGCACCAGGCGAGCGTGGACCGGACGTCGCCGAGCCGTGGCAGCGCGCGCGGCCCGGGCCCGGCCGGCCGGAACGGCTCGTGGTACGGGTTGATCCGCCGGACCGCCAGGCCGGTCGCGACGAGCTCGTAGTCGACCAGGCGCCGGAACGCCGCCCGTTGCCGCTCGGGGGCGAAGCGGGCGAACAGCTCCGCACCGTAGAGCCGGACCAGGTCGTGCCGGCCGAAGCGACCGGGCGTCTGCTCCGCCAGCAGGTGGTGCGCGGTGAGCGGGCCGAGCGCGTGCCGGGCGCCCTCGGCGTCGGTGTCCAGCAGCGCGGCGGCCGCGTACGGGTCGGTGGTGCTGCCCGGGTGCACGGTCAGCAGCGCGAGCAGGCTCCGCGCGCCGTCCGGGAGATGGTGGTGCGTCAGGGTGAGCGCCGCCCGGACGCTGACCGCCCCGCCCTGGGTGCCGAGCGCGGCCAGCCGGGTGCCCTCGTCGCTCAGCTCGTCCACCAGGTCGGCGATCCGCCAGCCCGGGCGGGCGGCGAGCCGGGCGGCCACGATCCGCAGCGCCAGCGGGAGCCGGTCGCAGAGACCGATCAGCCGCCCGGCCGGCTCCGGCTCCGCCGCCACGCGCTCGGCGGTGAGCAGGCGCTCCAGCAGGCGGTGCGCGTCGGCGGACGGCAGGGCGGCGAGCTGGAGCAGCGCGGCGCCGTCGGTGACGACCAGGTCCTCCAGGCTGTTCCGGCTGGTGATCACGGTGGCGCAGCCGGGCCCGGACGGCAGCAGGTCGGCCACCTCGGCGGCGCACCGCGCGTTGTCCAGCACCACGAGCAGCCGGCGCCCCTGGGTGCGGTCGCGGAACAGGGCCGCGCGCGCGGCCCGGTCCTCCGGGATCGCCTGCTCGGGGAGGCCGAGCGCGCGGAGGAAGCGGCCCAGGGCCTGGGCCGGGTCGCCCGGACCGGCGGGGTCGAAGCCGCGCAGGTCCGCGAAGAGGACGCCGTCCGGGAAGCCCGCCGCGACGCGGTGGGCCCAGTGGAGCACCGTCGCGGTCTTGCCCACCCCGGCGGGGCCGGTCACCACGGCCAGGCCGTCCCCGGTCCGGTCGGGCCCGCACTGCCGGTCGAGCCAGTGGTGCTCCGACGAGCGCCCGACGAAGCCCCGGGGCGGCCCGGGCAGGTCCCCGACGGTCACCGGCGGCTCGACGGCTGCCGTGCCGGAGGGGGTGTCGGGGGCCTGACAGGAAGGGGCGTCCCGGCCGGGGCGGTCGGTGGCCGGCAGCTCGGCCAGGGCCTCCTGCAGCGCGGGCCCCGGTGCGACGCCCAGTTCCTCGTCCAGCCGGATACGGGCCCGGTGGTAGACGCGCAGGGCGTCCGCACCGCGACCGCTCTGGTGCAGACAGCGCATCAGCAGGGCCGCGGTGGGCTCCCGCAGTCCGTCCGCGCGGACGCTCTGCTCCAGGACGGGGACGGCCGCGTGGCCGAGGCCGAGCCGCAGCTGGCGCCGCGCCCACGCGGTCAGGGCCTCGGTCCGGTCCTCGTCGAGCCGGCCGGCCAGATCGGTGCAGAGCGGGGTGGCCGGAAGACCGGCCAGGGCGGCGCCGCGCCAGAGCCCGAGCGCCCGCTGGAGCAGCCCGGCGGCGGTGGTGTCGTCGGCCGCCTCGGCGGCCCGCGCGGCCAGTGCCCCGGCGGCGAGCGCGTCGACCGCCCCGGGGTCGCCGTCGAGCCGGTAGCCGGGCGCGCGGGTGGTGAGCGTGAACCCCGAGCCGGCCAGCACCTTGCGCAACGCCGCCACGTGCCCCTGCAACGCCGCCTTCGCCTGGACCGGCGGCTCGTCGCCCCACAGCAGCTCGAAGAACCGCTCGACCGGCACCGTCCGGCCCAGCTCCAGCGCGAGCAGGGCGAGCACCGCCCGCCGCTTGGCACCGCCGACCGCGGCGGCCTCGCCGTCCGCGCGCCACAGCTCGACCGGTCCGAGCAGCCGTATCCCCATCGTCCCCGTCCCGCCTGTGCCGTGCCCTGCCGTGCTGTGCCTGTTCCGTGCAGGGGTGGCATCCTACCGACGGGTAGCATCCCGGTGGCACCCGTCGTCCGACGGGGGAGGGGCGGCGGGCGACCTCCTGGCGCCCGCCGCGGGTGTCCGCCCCTGGCGCCGGGCCTGGCGTCGCGTCAGAGACCGCCGAGCCCCCGGGGCCTTGACGGGCTCGGCGGCGCGGACCTTAGGGCCAGGAGACGGCCCTGGAGAGGGGGCCGAGCCTGCCGGTGAAGCCGCCCCGACGGACGGCGGTGGCGAACAACTCGGCGTCGTGCGCGGAGAGATCGTCGTGGGTGCGGGGGATCCACGGCTCGTGGTCGGCGTAGGGGGCCTCCCGTGCGGCCCGCCGCGCGTCCGTCCGGCTGCAGTGCCAGTAGTGGCCGCTCGCCGGCGGGGTGGCGGCCTTCCAGCCGACCGCGAGGAGGACGGTCGGGGCCGCGAACGGGACCGGGAACGCGCGGCCTCCCTCGGTGGCGGCCAGGCCGACGGCGGTCACTCCCATCGCGACGGACGCCACCTGGACCCCAGCCACGCGTGGCTCCGCTGCGCCGTCCAGGACCGGCCGGGTGCCGCATCAGCCCCTGGTCGCCGAGCCGGTCACCGATCGCGAGGACGGCCCGGCTCCGTTGGAACCGGCCCATCCGGCGCCAGGTCCGGCGGCTCGGCGAAAGCCCGATCACCTTGATCACGTCGGCTTCGACCGCGTCGCGCGGCACGGGACCGATGACGGTGAGCGCCTCGTCCCGCGCCCTCAGCCGCCCGCCCAGCGCCATGGAACGTCGGCCGCCGGATGTCCTGGCCGTCCACCTCTGGTGCTTCGGCGTCCGGGCAGTAACATGAGCCCTCCTCGCGTTTCTGTAGGAGGCTGTCATGCAGGATCGACCTGAACTGCCGTCCGGGTTCCGCTGGGGCGTCTCCACCGCCGCCTACCAGATCGAGGGGGCCGTCGAGGAGGACGGGCGCGGCCCCTCCGTCTGGGACGTCTTCGCCGCCCGACCCGGCACCGTTCGCGACGGCCACACCGGAGCGGTCGCCTGCGACCACTACCACCGCTATCCCGAGGACATCGCCCTGATGCGGGGCCTCGGGCTGGACGGCTACCGCTTCTCGATCGCCTGGCCCCGCGTGCGGCCCACCGGCGCCGGCCCGGTCAATCCCGCCGGGCTCGACTTCTACGACCGGCTGGTGGACGCCCTGGTGGACGCCGGGATCACCCCGCTGCCCACGCTCTTCCACTGGGACCTCCCGCAGGCCCTGGAGGACGCCGGCGGCTGGCTGAACCGCGACACCGCGTACCGGTTCGCCGAGTACGCGGCGGTGGCCGCGGACCGGCTCGGCGACCGGGTACCCGCCTGGATCACCCTCAACGAGCCCTTCGTGCACATGGTCTACGGCTACGCGATGGGCATCCACGCCCCCGGCCGCGCCCTGATGCTGGACGCCCTCCCGGCCGCCCACCACCAGCTGCTCGGGCATGGCCTCGCCGCCGCCGCGCTGCGGGAGCGCGGCCTGGAGGTGATGATCGCCAACAACCTCACCCCGGTCTGGCCCGCCTCCTCCTCGGAAACCGACCTGGTCGCCGCGCAGGCCTATGACGCCCTGCACAACCGCCTGTTCACCGACCCGCTCCTGCTCGGCCGCTACCCCGACCTCGCCGCCTACGGCGTCGGCCCCGACCTCGGCGGCAGCGTCCGGGACGGCGATCTGAAGCTGATCGCCGGGACGCCCCTCGACGGCCTCGGCGTCAACTACTACAACCCCACCCGCATCGCCGCCCCCACCGACCCCGGCCTCCCCTTCACCGAAGCCCCCATCGACGGCGTCCCCCGCACCGCCTTCGACTGGCCCGTCGTCCCCGACGGCCTCCGCGAACTCCTCGTCGGCCTCCGCCAGCGCTACGGCGCCGCCCTCCCGCCCGTCACCATCACCGAGAACGGCTGCTCGACCACCGACACCCTCGACGACCAGCCCCGCATCGACTACCTCGCCGGCCACCTCGATGCCGTGGCCGCAGCGGTCGCCGAAGGCGTGGACGTGCGCGGCTACTACACCTGGTCACTGCTCGACAACTACGAATGGGCCGAGGGGTTCCATCAGCGCTTCGGCCTCGTCCAGGTCGACTTCGAGACGCAGAAGCGGACCCCCAGGGCCTCGTACGGCTGGTACCGGGACGTGGTCGCCGCCCAGCGGAAGCGGTCCGCGAGGTAGGCGGGCCGGTCTGGTCGGGCACCGGGCAGGGCTGCTTCACGCTCGCGCCACGCCCGTGCAACACGCTGCTGGGAGCATCGACCGCATGCTCTCCCTGGTCGCCCCGCCCACGCACGGCAGGACCGCGTCGCCCACCGAGGGCGGCGGGGCCGGGGCCGTGCTGCGCGCGGTACTGACCGGCGGCCCGCTGACCCGCAGCGCCGTCGGCCGGGCCACCGGCCTCAGCCCGGCTGCCGTCTCCCGGCACACCGCCGACCTCACCGGACTCGGGCTGCTGCGCGTCCTGCCACCGCCGGACGGTCCGCCCAGGGCGGGGCGCCCGCAGCTGCCGCTGGACATCGACACCCGTCACCACCTCGCCTGCGGGGTGCACATCGGGGTGCCGTGGATCACCTTCGCCCTGCTGGACCTGCGGGGACGGGTGGTCGCCCACGAACGCCTGCCCCGCCGTGGCGACGCCGCCGCGGTCCTGGGCACCATCAGGGCGTACCTCCCGGGTTTCCTGGGCCGCCGGGCCGCCGGCCACTCGGTGCTCGGCCTCGGAGTGGTCACCGGCGGCTGGGTGGACTCCGGGGCCGGCCGCGTCGTCGCCCACGGCCCGCTCGGCTGGCACGACGTCCCCGTCCGCGACGTCCTGGCCGACGCCACCCGGCTGCCCGTGCACGTCGACAGCCACGCCCGGGCGCTGGCCCAGGCGGAGCTGCTGTTCGGCGCCGGCAGCACGGCCACCGAACTGGTCCAGCTGTTCGTCGGCAACGTCGTCGACGCGGCCATCGCCACCGGCGGCAGCGTGCTGCGCGGGAGGCGGTCCCGCGCGGGCGACATCGGCCACCTCGCCGTACCCGGCTCCACCGAGCCCTGCTCCTGCGGACGGACGGGCTGCCTCCAGGCCGCCGTCGCGGATCGGACCCTGGCCCGCCGGGCCCACGCCCTCGGCCTGGTCCCCGAACCCGACTTCGGCCTGCTGCTGGACCTGGCCGGCGCCGGGAACCGCGCCGCGATCCGCCTCTTCGAGGAGCGGCTCCGGCTCGTCGCGCCCGCCGCCGGCCTGCTGCTGGACGTCCTCAACCCCGAGGTCCTGGTGGTCAGTGAGGCGGGGCTGTCGGTGGCGCCCTGCCTGCGCCCCTACCTGGCCGAACAGGTCCGCCTGCACTCCAACGCCGCACCCGAGCAGCTGGTCACCGCCACTGCCTTCGGCGTCGACGTGCTGGCGGTCGCGGCCTGCGCCGGGGTGCTCGACAGCGTCTACCAGCGACCGATGGAGCTGCGGACGGCCGGCAGCTCGACCGCCCGGGCGATGCGTTGAGCCCTCGTCAACGGCGCATTAATTCCACCGCCAGGCGAATCGTTGAACAGCCGGACGGCGGGTCGGAGAATCGGGTCAATCCCCTTTCTCCCGACCGCCTGCCGAGCCCCGGAGCGTTCCGCCATGCCCGAAAGTCCCGCCGATCGCCAACTCCACTTCAACCTCTTCCTGATGGGAGTCGGCCACCACGAGGCCGCCTGGCGCCACCCCCGCACCGACCCGTCCGCCGCGGGTGACGTCGCGCATTTCCAGAGGCTCGCCCGGACGGCCGAGGCGGCCGCCTTCGACTCGGTGTTCCTCGCCGACGGCGTCGAGGCCCGCTCCGACGGGGGATGGGGCCTGATCAGCCACTTCGAACCGTTCACCCTGCTCACCGCGCTGGCCGCGGTGACCACGAGGATCGGCCTGATCGGCACCGTCTCCACCGGCTTCTCCGAGCCCTACAACCTGGCCCGGCAGTTCGCCTCGCTGGACCACATCAGCCACGGGCGGGCCGGCTGGAACATCGTCACCTCGGCCGGCGACCGCGCCGCCCAGAACTTCGGCCGCAGCGCCAACCAGGACCATGCCGTCCGGTATGAGCGGGCCGCCGAGTTCCTCGATGTGGTCACCGCCCTGTGGGACAGCTGGGAGGACGACGCGCTGTTGCTCGACCGTGCGGACGGGGCCTTCGCCGCCCCGGACCGGGTGCACGACATCGACCACGTCGGAAAGCACTTCCAGGTGCGCGGGCCGCTGAACATCCCGCGCAGCCCGCAGGGCCACCCGCTGCTCGTGCAGGCCGGATCCTCCGACGACGGCAAGGCCTTCGCGGCCCGTTGGGCGGAGGCGGTGTTCACCGCGCAGCAGACGCTGGCCGAGGGGCAGGCCTTCTACGGCGACCTCAAGCGACGGACCGCCGAGGCCGGCCGCGACCCGGCCCGGGTGAAGATCCTGCCCGGCGTCGTCCCCGTCCTCGGCTCCACCGAGGCGGAGGCACGTGCCCTGGACGAGGAACTGGACGCGCTGATCAACCCGGCCCGCGCGGTCGGCGTGCTCTCCACGGTGCTCGGCGTCGACCTCACCGACCACCCGCTGGACGAACCGCTGCCGCCGCTGCCGCCGGTCACCCGGATCAACGGTGCCAAGAGCCGCTTCGAGCTGATCCGCGACCTCGCCGAGCGCGACCGGCTGACCCTGCGCCAACTCGTCGGACGGCTCGGCGGCGGCCGTGGCCACCAGGTCGTGGTCGGCACCCCCGAGCAACTCGCCGACCACATCGAGACCTGGTTCACTCAGGGCGCCGCCGACGGCTTCAACATCATGCCGCCCGTCCTGCCCGGCGGCCTGGACGACTTCGTCGAGCAGGTGGTCCCGATCCTGCGGGCACGCGGCCTGTTCCGCGAGGGCTACACCGGGACCACCCTGCGCGAGCACTACGGCCTGCCGCGCCCGGCCGGGCGGTACACCGCGCCGTAACGGTCGCGCGTCGGGCCGCGCGCCGGCCCGGCGCCCGGCTGCACGGGGGAGGCCCGGACCGAAGCCACGGGGGGAAGGCCCGGACCACTCGGTCCGGGCCCGGTCTCGTATAAACAAAAGACGCAGCCCCCGAA
>NZ_JBHWUI010000101.1:0-33015 GCF_042737525.1 Kitasatospora sp. NPDC059973
GACCGCCGACGCGGTCGCCGAGGCGCCCGCCGCCGTCGCCACCGAGGCCAAGCAGGCCGAGGCCCGCCCGGCCGAGACCCGCGGCTTCGAGGGCCGCGAGGAGGGTCGTACCGAGACCCGCCGGGACCGCCGGGACCGCCGCGACCGCCGCGAGGGCGGCGAGCGCGAGGGCCGCCAGGAGGGCGGCGACGCCCAGGCCGGCCAGGACGCCGACTCCCGCGAGTCGCGCCGCGACCGCCGCAACCGCCGGGACCGTGCCGACCGCCAGGGCGGCCAGGGTCAGGGCCAGGGTGGCCAGGGCCAGCAGCAGGGCGGTCAGGGCGAGAGCCAGCCGAGCCGCCAGAGCGGTGGCCAGCAGGCCCAGC
Organism: Kitasatospora sp. NPDC059973; assembly: GCF_042737525.1. Classification (NCBI taxonomy): domain Bacteria; kingdom Bacillati; phylum Actinomycetota; class Actinomycetes; order Kitasatosporales; family Streptomycetaceae; genus Kitasatospora; species Kitasatospora sp. NPDC059973. The sequence continues at coordinate 366 of NZ_JBHWUI010000101.1, forward strand.
CGCAGGCGCAGCAGGGCGGCTACGACGACGACGAGTTCGGCGACGGCCGTCGCGGCCGCCGCGGCCGCTACCGTGACCGCCGGGGCCGCGGCACCCGCCGCGAGGGCTTCGAGGTCGGCCCCGCCGAGCCGCAGGTCGGCGACGACGACGTGCTGATCCCGGTCGCGGGCATCCTCGACATCCTCGACAACTACGCGTTCGTCCGGACCTCCGGCTACCTGCCGGGCCAGAACGACGTCTACGTGTCGCTCGCCCAGGTCCGCAAGAACGGCCTGCGCAAGGGTGACGCCATCACCGGCGCGGTGCGCCAGCCGCGCGACGGCGAGCGCCGCGAGAAGTTCAACGCCATGGTGCGGCTGGACTCCGTCAACGGCATGGACCCGGAGAGCGGCCGCGGCCGTCCCGAGTTCAACAAGCTGACCCCGCTCTACCCGCAGGACCGACTGCGCCTGGAGACCGACCCGGGCATCCTGACCACCCGGATCATCGACCTGGTGTCGCCGATCGGCAAGGGCCAGCGCGGTCTGATCGTCGCGCCGCCGAAGACCGGTAAGACGATGGTGCTGCAGGCGGTCGCCAACGCGATCACCCACAACAACCCCGAGTGCCACCTGATGGTCGTCCTGGTGGACGAGCGTCCGGAAGAGGTCACCGACATGCAGCGGTCGGTGAAGGGCGAGGTCATCTCCTCGACCTTCGACCGCCCGGCGGAGGACCACACCACCGTCGCGGAGCTGGCCATCGAGCGCGCCAAGCGCCTGGTGGAGCTGGGCCACGACGTGGTGATCCTGCTGGACTCGATCACCCGCCTGGGCCGCGCCTACAACCTGGCGGCGCCGGCCTCCGGCCGCATCCTGTCCGGTGGTGTCGACTCGACCGCGCTGTACCCGCCGAAGAAGTTCTTCGGCGCCGCGCGCAACATCGAGAACGGCGGCTCGCTGACGATCCTGGCCACCGCGCTGGTCGAGACCGGCTCGCGGATGGACGAGGTCATCTTCGAGGAGTTCAAGGGCACCGGCAACATGGAGCTCAAGCTCGACCGGAAGCTCTCGGACAAGCGCATCTTCCCGGCCGTCGACGTCGACGCCTCCAGCACCCGCAAGGAGGAGATCCTGCTGGGCAGCGAGGAGTTGGCCATCGTCTGGAAGCTCCGCCGGGTGCTGCACGCGCTCGACTCGCAGCAGGCGATCGAGCTGCTGCTGGACAAGATGAAGCAGACCAAGAGCAACGCCGAGTTCCTCATGCAGATCGCCAAGACGACCCCCGGGTCCGGCGACTGACCGCTGCCGAGCGGCTCGTGAGCACAGAACCCTGGTCCGCGCGAGCGGGCCAGGGTTCTCTGCTTGTTCCAGAGTTGGGACATTTGGAACCCTATGGATCATGTTGTCCGATTTACTCTGGACCGTATGGCCGACCACAAGAGGATCCCGAGCCGCCGCCGCACGGTCCTGCGGGCGGCCGCCTGCGCGTTCGCCGCGCTCGTCGTCCTCGGCGCCGGTGCGGCCGGGTACGCGTACTTCAAGCTGAACGGCAACATCAAGAGCGTCGACATCGACGCCCGGCTGGGCACGGCCCGGCCGCCGTCCGCCACCGACGGCTCGTTCAACGTCCTCGTCCTGGGCTCGGATTCGCGGGCCGGCGGGAACGGCGCGCTGGCCGGCGGGGACACCGGCGACACCGCTCGTTCGGACACCGCGATGGTGGTGCACGTCGACCAGGGCCACACCCGGGCCGACGTGGTCTCCATACCCAGGGACACCCTGGTCACCCGCCCCGACTGCACGGACGGCAAGGGCAAGACCGCCGCCGGTGCCAAGCGGGCGATGTACAACAGCGCGTACGAGACCGGTGGCGCCGCGTGCGCGGTCAAGACCACCGAAGCGCTGACCGGCCTGCGGATGGACCACTACATCGAGATCGACTTCGCCGGCTTCGCCCGGGTCGTCGACGCGCTCGGCGGGGTCACCGTGACCACCACCGTCCCGATCGACGACAAGGACAGCGGGCTGAACCTCGCGGCCGGCGAGCACCACCTCGACGGGCAGCAGGCGCTGGCCTTCGTCCGGACCAGGCACGGCGTCGGCGACGGCAGCGACCTCGGCCGGATCGAGCTGCAGAAGCAGATGGTGAAGTCGCTGCTCGGCCAGGCCGGCGGGATCGGGCTGTTCGGCAACCCGGTCAAGCTCTGGTCGGTCGGCGACACCCTGACCCGCAGCATCACCACCGACTCGGCGCTGGCCTCGGTGAACTCGCTGGTGGGGCTGGCCGAGGAACTCAAGGGGATCGGCCCCGACCAGCTCTCGATGGTCACCCTGCCGGTGGTGACGGCGCCCGGCGACGCCAACCGGGTGGTCGCCCAGCAGCCCCGGGCCGACCAGCTCTGGGCGGCTCTGAAGGCCGACCAGCCGCTCCCGCAGGCCGTCCTGGCCGAGCAGCCGCAGAACCCCGCCCAGACCACCCCGGCGGCCCCCACGGCGGCCCCCAAGGCCTCCGGCAGGGCCTCCGCGCAGCCCGCCGCGGGTACCGCGGCGGGCCCCTCGCCGCGGCGCTGACCCGCCCGCCGACCGGCCGACGGCCGCCCCCGTGGCCGCCCCGGCGGTGCCGTCGGCCGGGCCCGGAATATCCCGGAACGCGACCCGGTTTGGGAAGAAGCGACCGGTCCTGGCAGACTGGTACGTCGGTCCCGGTTCACGTGCGGCATTCAAGCCGCCGACCCGGTGCCCTCCCGAACCTAGGAGATCCCCTTGAAGCCCAACGTTCACCCCGAGTACGTGGTCACCCATGTGACCTGCACCTGCGGCGCCGAGTTCACCACCCGCTCGACCGAGACCAGTGGCGAGATCCGCGCCGAGGTCTGCTCGCAGTGCCACCCGTTCTACACCGGCAAGCAGAAGATCCTCGACACCGGTGGCCGCGTGGCCCGCTTCGAGGCCCGCTTCGGCAAGCAGCACAGCGCGAAGGCCTAGCGCTCCCTCGGCGCCGGTTTCCGGTGCCCCCGTACTCGTTCCGGGGGCGCTGGAGACCGGCGCCGTTCGCGTCCCACGACTCGTCCGTGTCATCCCTCCACCGGTTCCCAGGGAAGAAGGCCCCTTCATGTTCGAGGCAGTCGAAGAGCTCCTCGTCGAGCACGCCGACCTCGAAACGAGGCTGGCCGACCCCTCCGTCCACGCCGACCAGGCCAACGCGCGCAAGCTCGCCAAGCGGTACGCCGAGCTGACGCCGATCACCCGGGTCTACCGGGCCTGGCGCCAGGCCGGCGAGGACATCGAGGCAGCGCGCGAACTCGCCGCCGAAGAGCCGGAGTTCCTCGCCGAGGTGAAGGACTCCGAGGCCCGGCGCGAGGAGCTGACCGAGGAGCTGCGCCTGCTGCTCGTCCCGCGTGACCCGAACGACGACAAGGACGTCATCCTGGAGATCAAGGCGGGTGAGGGCGGCGAGGAGTCGGCGCTCTTCGCCGGCGACCTGCTCCGGATGTACCTGCGCTTCGCCGAGCGGATCGGCTGGAAGACCGAGATCATCGACGCCAACGAGTCCGACCTCGGCGGCTACAAGGACGTCTCGGTGGCCGTGAAGACCAGGGGCAGCACCGAGCCCGGCCAGGGCGTCTGGGCCAAGCTGAAGTACGAGGGCGGCGTCCACCGCGTGCAGCGCGTCCCCGCCACCGAGTCGCAGGGCCGCATCCACACCTCCGCGGCCGGCGTGCTGGTCACCCCCGAGGCCGAGGAGGTCGAGGTCGAGATCGTGGCCAACGACCTGCGGATCGACGTCTACCGTTCGTCCGGTCCCGGCGGGCAGTCCGTCAACACCACCGACTCGGCGGTCCGGATCACCCACCTCCCGACCGGTATCGTGGCGTCCTGCCAGAACGAGAAGAGCCAGCTGCAGAACAAGGAGCAGGCGATGCGCATCCTGCGTTCGCGGCTGCTGGCCGCCGCGCAGGAGGAGGCCGAGCGGGAGGCCTCGGACGCGCGTCGCAGCCAGGTCCGCACGGTGGACCGCTCCGAGCGCATCCGCACCTACAACTACCCCGAGAACCGCATCTCGGACCACCGCACGGGCTTCAAGTCCTACAACCTGGACCAGGTCCTGGACGGCGAGCTGAACGCGGTGATCCAGTCCTGCGTGGACACGGACGCCGAGGCCAAGCTCGCCGCGGCCCAGCAGAACTGAGACCGGCCTCCGGGCCCGAATGCACCAGAGAAGCCGCAGCGCAGAAACAAGAGGTCGTTCGTGAACCTGCTGCTTGCCGAGGTGGCCCAGGCCACCCAGCGGTTGGCCGCGGCCGGCGTGCCGTCGCCGCGCTTCGACGCGGAGGAGCTGGCCGCGCACGTCCACAGCGTGAAGCGCAGCCAGCTGCACACGGTGAAGGACGCGGACTTCGACGCCCGGTACTGGGAGGCCGTCTCCCGCCGCGAGGCGCGTGAACCGCTGCAGCACATCACCGGCCGCGCGTTCTTCCGCTACCTGGAGCTGGCGGTCGGCCCCGGCGTCTTCGTGCCCCGCCCGGAGACCGAGTCGGTCGTGGAGTGGGCCATAGACGCCGTCCGCGACATGGACGTCGCCGAGCCGCTGGTGGTCGACCTCTGCTCCGGCTCGGGGGCCATCGCGCTCGCCCTCGCCCAGGAGCTGCCGCGCTCCACGGTGCACGCCTTCGAGCTGGACGAGGGGGCGCTGCGGTACACCCGGCGCAACATCGAGGCCAGCTCCGACCGGGCCCGGGTCACCCTGCACGCCGGCGACGCCACCAAGGCCTTCGAGGACGACCGTTCCTGGGACGGCCGCTTCGACCTGGTGATCTCCAACCCGCCGTACATCCCGCTCACCGAGTGGGAGTACGTCGCCCCCGAGGCCCGCGACCACGATCCGCAGATGTCGCTGTTCTCCGGCGAGGACGGGCTGGACACCATCCGCGGCATCGAGCGGGTCGCCGCCCGCCTGCTGCGCCCGGGCGGCGCCGTGGTGATCGAGCACGCCGACACCCAGGGCGGCCAGGTGCCGTGGATCTTCAACGAGGAAGGCGGTTGGACGGACACCGCCGACCACCGCGACCTCAACAACCGGCCCCGCTTCACGACGGCCCGAAGGGTCTCGCTGTGAACACCCGGTGCACCACCACCGGGCGCGGAGCCGCGCTGTGAACGCCGTCATGAGTCATCTCGGAAGGGGACCGCACCGATGAGCCGCCGCTACGACTGTGCCGATGCCGGGGACCGCGCCACCGGTCTGCGCGAGGCCGCCTCGGCCATCCGCCGCGGCGAAATCGTCGTGCTGCCCACCGACACCCTGTACGGGGTGGGCGCCGACGCCTTCTCGCCGGAGGCCGTCGCCGCACTGCTGGCCGCCAAGGGGCGGGGCCGCAACATGCCCTCGCCCGTCCTGGTGGGCTCGCCGACCACCCTGCACGGACTCGTCACGGACTTCTCCGAGCAGGCCTGGGAGCTCGTCGACGCCTTCTGGCCGGGCGGGCTGACCCTGGTCGCCAAGCACCAGCCCTCGCTGCGCTGGGACCTCGGCGAGACCCGCGGCACGGTCGCCGTCCGGATGCCGCTGCACCCGGTCGCGATCGAGCTGCTGAACGCCACCGGCCCGCTCGCCGTCTCCAGCGCCAACCTGACCGGCGGCCCGTCCCCCGCCACCTGCGACGAGGCCCAGCAGCAGCTCGGCGACGCGATCTCCGTCTACCTGGACGGCGGCCGGGCCGACCACGCCGTCGCCTCCTCCATCGTCGACGTGACGGGCAAGGTCCCGGTCCTGCTGCGGGCCGGCGCGATCAGCGCCGAGCAGCTGAGGGAGGTCGTCCCCGACCTGGAGGCCGGCAGTTGACGACCGCCTCCCTCCACTCCGGGCCCGGCATATCGCCGTACCTGAGCGTGGGCCCCAGGCCGCTGGACCACTTCCGCATCCTGTTCGTCTGCACCGGGAACATCTGCCGCTCGCCGATCGCCGAGCGGCTCACCCGGCGTGAACTGGACACCCGGCTCAGCCCCCGGGTGGCCGGCCGGATCCTGGTGGAGAGCGCCGGCACCTGGGGCCACGTGGGCGCGCCGATGGAGGACCACGCCGCCACGGTGCTGGACGAGTACGGCGCCGACAGCGGCGGGTTCGCCGGCCGCGAGCTGCTCGACGAGCACGTGGTCGAGGCCGACCTGGTGCTCACCGCGACCCTGGACCACCGCGCCCAGGTGATCTCGATGGGTCACGAGGCGGGGCTGCGCACCTTCACCCTGAAGGAGTTCACCCGCCTGGTCCGGACGATAGACCCGGGCACCCTGCCCGATCCGCGCCGCGGCGCCGACGTCACCGAGCGGGCCCGCGCCCTGGTCCGGGCCGCGGCCGCGCTGCGCGGCTGGCTGCTCGCCGCCAGCCCGGAGTCCGACGAGGTCCACGACCCGTACGGCGCGCCGATCGGCATGTTCCGCAACTGCGGCGAGGAGATATTCGACGCGGTGGACCCGGTGGTCACCGCCCTCACCGGCATGCCCTCCCCGCGCTCCGTGCGGTGAGCCGCCGCCGGCCCCCGGGCCGGCGCCGCCCGGGCGGGTGCATCGGGTCCGCGTCGGCAGGCCGCGGGCGGGGCCCGGTCCTACGCTGGAGACACCTGCCCGACGCTGCCCGGGAGCTCCGCCATGACCGTCACCGATGCCGCGACCGGTTCCTCCGAGACGACGGGGCGGTGGGCGTCCGAAGCGCTGCGCCGGGCCGACCCGCAGCTGGCCGATCTGCTGGCCGCCGAGGCCGAGCGCCGCGCCGAGACGATCCAGCTGCTGGCGGGGGAGAACCTCACCGATCCGGCCGTCCTGGCCGCCCTGGGCGGCCCGCTGATCGACAAGTACGCCGAGGGCTACCCCGGACGGCGCCACCACACCGGCTGCGCCCTGGCGGACGCCGCCGAGTTGCTGGCGATCGACCGGGCCCGTCAGCTGTTCGCCGCCCCGCACGCCAACGTCCAGCCCCGCTCGGCCACTTCGGCGATGCTGGCGGCGTACGCCGCGCTGCTGCGCCCCGGTGACGTGGTGCTGGCGATGTCGCTGGAGCACGGCGGCCACCTGAGCTGCGGCTCGCGCGCCAACTTCTCGGGCCGCTGGTTCGAGTTCATCGGCTACGGGGTGCGCGAGGACGACGGCCTGATCGACCTCGACCAGGTCCGCGAGCTCGCCCGCCGGCACCGGCCGAAGGCCATCGTGGCCGGCTCGATCTCCCACCCCCGGCACCCGGACTGGGCGGCCTTCCGGGCGATCGCCGAAGAGGTGGACGCCTATCTGATCGCCTCGGTCGCCCAGACCACCGGCCTGGTCGCGGCCGGTGTGGCGCCGTCCCCGCTGCCGTACGCGGACGTCACCGTGGCCGCCACCCACAAGCTGCTCCGCGGCCCGCGCGGCGGCCTGCTGCTCTCCACCGCCGAGCTGGCCGATCGGATCGACCGGGCGGTCTTCCCGTTCAGCCAGGGCGGCGCCGCGATGAACGAGGTGGCCGGCAAGGCCGTCGCGTTCGCCCGGGCGGGCACCCCCGAGTACCGCGCCTACGCCCACCGCACGGTCGCGGGGGCGCGGGTGCTGGCGGCGGGGCTCGCGGAGGCCGGGATGCGCCCGTTGACCGGCGGTACCGACACCCATCTGGTGACGGCCGACGTCCGACCGCTCGGGGTCAGCGGGGCCGAGGCCGAGCGCCGGTGCGCCGCCGCCGGTCTGCTGCTCGGCAAGTGCGCGCTGCCGTACGACTCCGCGCCGCCGTCCGAGGCCTCCGGGATCCGGCTGGGCAGCGGGACCGTCACCACCCAGGGCATGGGGGAGGCCGAGCTGGCCGAGATCGCCGCACTGGTCGGTCGCCTGCTCGTCGAGGGCACGGACGTCCGGATCGGGGCCCGGGTCCGTGAGCTGGCGGGCGCCTTCGCCGCCCCGGGCCGGGGGGCTTCGCAGTCTCCTACCCGGTAGGGCGAACCGCGATGCACGCGCCGGGCGTCCGACTCAATAAGGTGTGTGCCGTGGCGACGCACCTCGAACCCCGGACAGGCACGGGAGTACCTTCGGTACCGACCCGTCGGACAGTGACGCAGGAGGCCAGTGGTGCGTGAGTATCTGCTGGTGCTGTTCTGCACGGCGGCCGTCACCTATCTGCTGACCGGCCCGGTCCGGAAGTTCGCGATCGCGGCCGGCGCGATGCCGCCGGTCCGCGCCCGTGACGTGCACCGCGAGCCCACGCCCCGGCTGGGCGGCATCGCCATGTTCGGCGGGCTCTGCGCGGGCATCCTGGTCGCCTCCCAACTGGACAACCTCAGCAAGGTGTTCTCGCAGGGCACCGACATCCGCGCGCTGCTCTCCGGCGCCGGGATCATGTGGCTGCTCGGCGTGCTCGACGACAAGTGGGGCGTGGACGCCCTGGTCAAACTGGGCGGTCAGATGATCGCCGCCGGTGTGATGGTCTGGCAGGGCGTCACCGTGATCACCCTGCCGGTGCCCGGCGTCGGCGCGGTCGCGGTCAGCCCCACCCAGGGCATGGTCATCTCGGTCACCATGGTCGTCGTCATGGTCAACGCGGTGAACTTCATCGACGGCCTGGACGGTCTGGCCGGCGGCATGGTCTGCATCGCCGCGATGGCGTTCTTCCTCTACTCGTACCGGCTCTGGTACGGCTACACGATCACCGACGCGGCGCCCGCCGTCCTGTTCAGCGTGCTGCTGATCGGGATGTGCCTGGGTTTCCTGGCGCACAACCTGCACCCGGCGCGGATCTTCATGGGCGACTCCGGCTCGATGATGCTCGGCCTGATGCTGGCCGTCGCCGCGATCTCCATCACCGGCCGGGTCGACCCCGACCTCATCACCAGCGAGACCGGTTCGCAGACCGCCACCGTGCACGCCCTGGTCCCGATCTACATCCCGCTGCTGCTGCCGCTGACCGTCATCGCGCTGCCGCTGGCCGACCTGCTGCTCGCCGTGGTGCGCCGCACCTGGGCCGGCCAGTCGCCGTTCGCCGCGGACAAGCGGCACCTGCACCACCGGCTCCTCCAGGTCGGCCACTCGCACAGCCGGGCCGTCCTGATCATGTACTTCTGGGCCGCGCTGATCGCCTTCGGCACCGTGGCCTTCTCGGTCACCAACACCGGCCGCACGGTCGCCCTCACGCTGGCCGGGCTCTGCCTGGTCGGCCTGGTGGTGCTGCTCACCCCGCGCTTCCGCCCGCGCGCGCCGCGGGCCGTGCAAGCCTTCGTGCCGCCGCGCTACCGGCGCCGCAAGCCGGTCCGCGCCGCCGCACCGGTCGCCGAGGGCGAGGCCCCGGCCGCCGCCGCGGCCGCCTCGGAGCCGATGGCCGAGCTCTCCGCGAAGGACAAGGAGCTGCTCGGCGGCCTGGGCAAGGGGGGCTCGTCGGCGGTCGGCGGCCGGGGTCACGGCAGCGGTCGCGGCCACTAGTCCGAACGGCGGGTCCGACACCTGACACGCCGTCAAGGTGGTTCACCCGTACGGAGGCACCCTTGGGCCGTCAGTGTGACAGGTGCCACACAATCATGGTAAAGCTCTCATCAAATAGTTTGTGATACCGTTCACGAGTACCGAGAACACGCCGAAAGACCTGACAGGTGGAGGACTTCCGTCCCCGGTCGGTCTCCCTCGACGGACTCGCCGCAGAGCGGCCGGTCCACGGCGGTCCCTTGGTCGGTACCACCACCACGTTCTGTGCCCGTCCCCCTGCCACATCGACATGCCGCCGGAGCTGCCGACATGCCGTCCAACGACGCCCGGATCCTCCGAGGCGCCGCGATCCCCACTGCGGTCGCCGGAGTCATCGCCATGGCGATCTCATTCGCCGTCGCCGGTGGCAAGGGACTGCTCGGCGCCTTCTTCGGCGCGCTGCTGGTGGTGGCGTTCTTCAGCTTCGGCCAGGTCGCCCTCGACCGGCTGACCAGGTCGAACCCGCAGATGATGATGGCTGCGGGGTTGCTCGTCTACACCACGCAGATCCTGCTGGTCGGCATCGTCCTCGCGGTCTTCAAGAACACCGAACTCTTCAACCGGCAGGCGTTCGCCTTCACCCTGCTGGGCTGCGCCCTGATCTGGACGGGCTTCCAGGTGCGCGGTGCGCTCAAGGCCAAGACCTTCTACGTCGAGGCCGACGCCTCCGAAAACAAGGGCGACAAGCCCTCGGACTCGGGGCGTCAACAGTGACGAGGCCCGGCTGTCCCCCCAACGAGGGGGGCAGTGTTTATGCCGCACTGACGGACTGCTATCGTCCGTCGCAACAACGGAGTACGGGAAGAGGCCAGGTCTGTCCGCACGATGGACGGATCGCCCCCCGGATCCTTGCAGTCTTCGATGATCCCGCTGTGGTGCAGCGCACCGCCGTGCGGGATCGGCGAGAAACCCATCAAGTTCCAGTGCCGCACCGTGGCCTCGGGCCACGCCGACACACCGAGGTTGCCGTAACCATGCGTCACGACGAAGGAGTCCGTGGTGAGTGCTGAACTCACGTCTTCGCTCGCCTCAGGCAGTTGCCACTTCGGGGACGCTGGCTGCGGCTTCCCGGCCCCCGGCCTGAACGAGTTCGACTTCAAGCCGATCTTCTCGATCGGCAGCTTCGAATTCAACAAGCCGATGCTGCTGTCGATGATCGTCGCAGTGCTGGTGGTCGTCTTCTTCTGGGCCGCGTTCGCCAAGCCGCGCCTGGTGCCCGGCAAGCTGCAGCTGGTCGGTGAGATCGGCTACGACTTCGTCAAGCGGTCCATCGTGCTGGAGACGATCGGCAAGAAGGGCGAGAAGTTCGTCCCGATGCTCGTCTCGATGTTCTTCTTCGTCTGGCTGATGAACATCATGTCGGTCATCCCGTTCGCCCAGTTCCCGGTGACGGCGGCCATCGCCTTCCCGGCGGGCCTGGCGGGGGTCGTGTGGATCACCTACATGACCCTGACCTTCAAGAAGCACGGCTTCGTCGGCGGTCTGAAGAACCTCTGCTGGCCCTCGGGCATCCCCGGCTGGGTCATGTTCATCCTGGTGCCGATCGAGTTCTTCTCGAACATCTTCGTGCGCCCGTTCACGCTCGCGGTCCGAGCCTTCGCGAACATGTTCGCCGGCCACCTGCTGATCGTGATGTTCTCCATCGCCTCCTGGTACCTGCTCAGCCCGACCCTGGGCGCGCTCTACGGCTCGGCGTCGTTCATCGTCGCCATCGGCCTGACCGCCTTCGAGCTGCTGGTCCAGTTCCTGCAGGCCTACATCTTCGTGATGCTGGCCAGCAGCTACATCGCCGGTGCCCTCGAAGAGGCGCACTGAGCCTGGGGCCCCGGCCCCTCACGAACCACCCTCCCGGATCGCCCGGTGGCCAATCACCACCGGTTCACCACCCCTGCAAAGGACAATTGCAATGAGCATGCTCGCTGAGGGCGTCGTCGGTTCCATCGCCTCCGTCGGCTACGGTCTCGCGGCCATCGGCCCCGGCATCGGCGTTGGTCTCATCTTCGGTAACGGTGTCCAGGCCATGGCCCGTCAGCCCGAGGCTGCCGGCCTGATCCGTTCCAACATGTTCATCGGCTTCGCGCTGACCGAGGCGCTCGCCCTGATCGGCATCGTCATGCCGTTCGTCTTCGGCACCGGCAAGTAATTCCGGCGTAGCCCTTTCTGAGGAAGGTCCAGATATGAGCATCGCGGCTTCGCTCGCGGCCGAGGAGCAGATGAATCCGCTCCTCCCCGCGTGGCCCGAGATCATCATCGGCCTGCTCTGCTTCTTCATCGTCTTCGGGCTGCTCGGCAAGAAGCTCCTCCCCAGCATCGAGAAGGTGCTGTCGGAGCGTCGGGACGCCATCGAGGGCGGCATGGAGCGCGCCGAGGCCGCTCAGGCCGAGGCCCAGGCCCTGCTTGAGCAGTACCGCGCCGAGCTCGCCGAGGCGCGTCACGAGGCTGCCCGCATCGTCGAGCAGGCTCGCGAGCAGGGCGCTGCCCAGCTCACCGAGATGCGCGAGGAGGGCCAGCGTCAGCGCGAGGCCATCGTCGCCGCCGGCCACGCGCAGATCGAGGCCGACAAGAAGCAGGCGACCACCGCCCTGCGCCAGGACGTGGGTTCGCTCGCTTCGCAGCTGGCCTCCCGCATCGTGGGCGAGTCCCTTGAGGACCACACGCGGCAGAGCGGCGTGATCGACCGGTTCCTGGACGAGCTGGAGGCCAAGGCCACCGTTGCTCCGGGTGCGGCCAAGTGATCGGCGCTAGCCGCGAGGCCCTCGCCGCCGGGCGGCAGAACCTCGAAGCCCTGACCGACTCCACCTCGGTGGACGCGGTCAAGGTCGCCGAGGAGCTCACCGCCGTCACGGTCCTCCTGGACCGTGAGGTGTCGCTGCGCCGCGTCCTGACCGACCCGTCCCGGTCCGGCCAGGACAAGGCCCAGCTGGTCTCCTCGCTGCTGACCGGGCAGGTCTCCGGCGAGACCATCGACCTGGTCTCCGGCCTGGTCCGCTCCCGCTGGTCGGGGTCGCGCGACCTGGTCGACTCGGTCGAGGAGCTGGCCGCGTACGCCGAGGTCATCGCCGCCGACAAGGCCGGTGTCCTGGACGACGTCGAGGACGAGCTGTTCCGGTTCGGCCGGGTGGTGAACGGCTCCACCGAGCTGCGCTCCGCGCTGACCGAGCCCAAGGCCGGCGCCGTCGCCAAGGCCGAGCTGATCAAGAAGCTGCTCGGTGGCCGCGCCAACGCGGGCACCGTCCGGCTGGTCACCGCCCTGGTGAACAACCCGCGTGGCCGTAGCCTGGAGCAGGGCCTCGAGTCCTACTCGAGGCTCGCCGCCGCACGGCGCGGGCGCGTGGTGGCCCTGGTCACCACCGCGGTGCCGCTGTCCGACAGCCAGAAGGATCGCCTGGAAGGCGCTCTCGGCCGGCTGTACAGCCGCCGGGTCCACCTGAACATCGACGTCGACCCCGAGGTCGTCGGCGGTGTCCGGGTCCAGATCGGCGACGAGATCATCGACGGCACCGTGTCGAGCCGCCTCGAAGGCGCTCGCCAGTCGCTCGAAGGCTGAGCACCGAAGAACATCCGACCCTCGGTCGGGAACCGGCTCCACCGGAGCCGGCAAATCGTACGGCCGGTTCGAGAGACCCGGCCGAGAGTCGAATACTTGCGGCCCTCAATGGCGGGCCGAGGATCGCAAACTAGGAGAGCAGGGAAGCCTGATGGCGGAGCTTACGATCCGTCCGGAGGAAATCCGGGACGCGCTGGCCGACTTTGTCCAGTCGTACCAGCCGGACGCCGCCTCGCGTGAAGAGGTCGGCACGGTCACTGACGCGGCGGACGGCATCGCCCATGTCGAGGGTCTGCCCTCGGTCATGGCGAACGAGCTGCTGAAGTTCGAGGACGGCACGCTCGGCCTCGCGCTGAACCTCGACACCCGTGAGATCGGTGTCGTCATCCTCGGTGAGTTCGGCGGCATCGAGGAGGGCCAGACGGTGCGCCGCACCGGCGAGGTCCTCTCCGTGCCGGTCGGCGACGGCTACCTCGGCCGCGTCGTGGACCCGCTGGGCAACGCGATCGACGGTCTGGGCGACATCGCCTCCACCGGCCGTCGCGCCCTGGAGCTGCAGGCCCCCGGCGTCATGGTCCGCAAGTCGGTCCACGAGCCGATGCAGACCGGTATCAAGGCCATCGACGCGATGACCCCGATCGGCCGCGGCCAGCGTCAGCTGATCATCGGCGACCGCCAGACCGGCAAGACCGCGGTGGCGATCGACACGATCATCAACCAGCGCGACAACTGGCGCTCGGGCGACCCGAAGAAGCAGGTCCGCTGCATCTACGTCGCCGTGGGCCAGAAGGGCTCCACCATCGCGTCCGTGCGTGGCGCCCTGGAGGAGGCCGGCGCGCTGGAGTACACCACGATCGTGGCTGCTCCCGCCTCCGACCCGGCCGGCTTCAAGTACCTCGCCCCGTACACCGGTTCGGCCATCGGCCAGGAGTGGATGTACGACGGCAAGCACGTCCTCATCATCTTCGACGACCTGTCGAAGCAGGCCGAGGCGTACCGCTCCGTGTCGCTGCTGCTCCGTCGTCCGCCGGGCCGCGAGGCCTACCCGGGTGACGTCTTCTACCTGCACTCCCGCCTGCTGGAGCGCTGCGCGAAGCTCTCCGACGAGCTGGGCGCCGGCTCGATGACCGGTCTGCCGATCATCGAGACCAAGGCCAACGACGTCTCGGCGTACATCCCGACCAACGTCATCTCGATCACCGACGGCCAGTGCTTCCTGGAGTCCGACCTGTTCAACGCCGGCATCCGCCCGGCCGTGAACGTCGGTATCTCGGTCTCCCGCGTCGGTGGTTCGGCCCAGATCAAGGCCATGAAGTCGGTCGCCGGCCGTCTGCGCCTGGACCTCGCCCAGTACCGTGAGCTGGAGGCCTTCGCCGGCTTCGGTTCCGACCTGGACGCGGCCTCCAAGGCCCAGCTGGAGCGCGGTGCGCGCATGGTCGAGCTGCTCAAGCAGGGCCAGTACCAGCCGTTCCCGGTCGAGGAGCAGGTCGTCTCCATCTGGGCCGGCACCACCGGCAAGCTGGACGACGTCCCGGTCGCGGAGATCCGCCGCTTCGAGCGCGAGTTCCTGGACCACCTGCGCCTTCAGCACAAGAACCTGCTGGCCGGCATCGTCGAGACCTCCAAGCTGGAGGACGGCACCATCGACGCGCTGACCTCCGCGATCGAGGCCTTCAAGCAGGGCTACACCACGGCTGACGGCAAGCTGCTCTCCGAGCAGGCCTGAGTCCGGTAGCGAGGGAAAGGACGTAACGACCCATGGGAGCACAGCTTCGGGTCTACAAGCGCCGGATCCGCTCTGTCACCGCGACGAAGAAGATCACCAAGGCGATGGAGATGATCTCCGCGGCGCGCATCGGTAAGGCGCAGCGCGCGGTGGCCGCCTCCACTCCGTACGCCGATGAGCTCACCCGGGCGGTGACGGCGGTGGCCACCCGGTCCAACGCCAAGCACCCGCTCACCAGCGAGAACCCGGCCGCCACGCGCGCCGCGGTACTGCTGATCACGGCGGACCGCGGTCTGGCGGGCGGCTACTCGTCCAACGCCATCAAGGCCTCGCTGGTGCTCGCCGAGCGCCTGCGCGGCGAGGGCAAGGACGTGGTGACGTACGTCGTCGGCCGCAAGGGCGTCTCGTACTACAGCTTCCGTGACCTCGCGGTCGCGGAGTCGTGGACGGGCTTCTCGGACAAGCCGACGTACGGCGACGCCAAGGCGGTCTCGGCCGCTCTGATCTCGGCCTTCACGGCCGAGACGGACGGTGTCGACGAGGTCCACGTGATCTCGACGCGGTTCGAGTCCATGCTGACCCAGACCGCGGTGGACGCCCGGCTGCTGCCGCTGAAGCTCGACGAGGTCGAGCTCAGCGACGAGTCGAAGGCCACGCACGAGATCTTCCCGCTGTACGACTTCGAGCCGTCGGCGGAGGGCGTCCTCGACGCACTGCTGCCGCGGTACGTCGAGAGCCGGATCTACAACGCGCTGCTGCAGTCCGCCGCATCGGAGCACGCCGCTCGCCGGCGCGCGATGAAGAGCGCGACGGACAACGCCGGAGAGCTCATCAAGTCGCTTACGCGGCTTGCCAACTCGGCCCGTCAGGCCGAGATCACCCAGGAAATCAGCGAGATCGTCGGCGGTGCCAACGCCCTCGCCGACGCTAGCCGCGGGAGCGAATGAGAATGACCACCACTGTTGAGCCGACCACGGCGACGGGCCGCGTCGCGCGGGTCATCGGCCCGGTCGTCGACGTGGAGTTCCCCGTCGACGCGATTCCGGAGATGTTCAACGCCCTGCACGTCGAGGTGGACAACCCCGACGGCTCGGGCAAGAAGGTTCTGACCCTCGAGGTCGCGCAGCACCTCGGCGACGGCATGGTCCGCGGCATCTCGATGCAGCCGACCGACGGCCTGGTCCGTGGCGCGCAGGTCTCCGACACCGGCTCCGCCATCTCGGTGCCGGTCGGCCAGATCACCAAGGGCAAGGTCTTCAACGCCCTCGGTGAGGTGCTGAACGTCGACAAGGCCGAGTTCGAGGCCGAGGTCAAGGTCCGCTGGCCGATCCACCGCAAGGCGCCGGCCTTCAAGGACCTCGAGTCCAAGACCGAGATGTTCGAGACCGGCATCAAGGTCATCGACCTGCTCACCCCGTACGTCACCGGTGGCAAGATCGGTCTGTTCGGTGGTGCCGGTGTCGGCAAGACCGTTCTGATCCAGGAGATGATCTACCGCGTCGCCGAGAACTTCGGTGGTGTGTCGGTCTTCGCCGGCGTCGGCGAGCGCACTCGTGAGGGCAACGACCTCATCCACGAGATGGTGGACTCGGGCGTTCTGGACAAGACCGCGCTGGTCTTCGGCCAGATGGACGAGCCGCCGGGCACCCGTCTTCGCGTCGCGCTCTCCGCGCTGACCATGGCGGAGTACTTCCGTGACGTCGAGAAGCAGGACGTGCTCCTCTTCATCGACAACATCTTCCGGTTCACCCAGGCCGGTTCCGAGGTGTCGACCCTGCTCGGCCGGATGCCCTCCGCGGTGGGTTACCAGCCGAACCTGGCCGACGAGATGGGCCTCCTCCAGGAGCGCATCACCTCGACCCGCGGTCACTCGATCACCTCGATGCAGGCGATCTACGTCCCCGCGGACGACCTGACCGACCCGGCCCCGGCCACCACCTTCGCCCACCTGGACGCGACGACCGTTCTGTCGCGCCCGATCTCGGAGAAGGGCATCTACCCGGCCGTCGACCCGCTGGACTCCACGTCCCGCATCCTCGACCCGCGGTACATCGCGCAGACCCACTACGAGACGGCCATCCGTATCAAGGGGATCCTGCAGAAGTACAAGGACCTCCAGGACATCATCGCCATCCTCGGTATGGACGAGCTGTCGGAGGAGGACAAGATCACGGTCCACCGTGCCCGTCGCATCGAGCGCTTCCTCTCGCAGAACACCTACGTGGCGAAGCAGTTCACCGGCGTCGACGGTTCGACCGTGCCGCTGTCGGAGACCATCGAGGCCTTCAACGCGATCGCGGACGGCAAGTACGACTCCGTCCCCGAGCAGGCCTTCTTCATGTGCGGTGGCATCGAGGACCTCGAGAAGAACGCCGCCGAGCTCGCGAAGAAGTAGTCGTGTCCGGTAGCAGCCGAGTGTGATCGTGAGGGGTGGGCCCCAGCCCTGGGACCCACCCCTCACGTCGCACCGGCTGTGATTCCGGTCAAATCCGTGCCGCCGGTTTCATGCCGGGGGCGCGGGCCCGTTATTCTTACCGAAACTCCCGAGCAATCGGGGGTTGCATGAGCCTAGGAGCCCACGTTGGCTGAGCTGCACGTCGAGCTGGTCGCAGCCGACCGCAAGGTGTGGTCCGGTGCGGCCACCATCGTCGTCGCCCGTACGGCCTCCGGTGACACCGGCATCATGCCGGGTCACACCCCGGTGCTGAGCGTGCTGGAGACCGGTCCGGTCACCATCCGCACCGTGGACGGCGGCACCGTGATCGCCGCTGTGCACGGCGGCTTCATCTCCTTCGCCGACAACAAGCTGTCTCTGCTCGCGGAGATCGCCGAGCTGGCGGACGAGATCGATGTCGCGCGCGCCGAGCGTGCGCTGGAGAAGGCACAGTCGGACCTGGACGAGCACGCCGAGCGACGCGCCGAGGTGCGTCTGTTCGCGGCGCGCGGTCTCAAGGCCCACGCCTGAGTGCGCCGGACCCTCGCTTGGCGGGGTCGACCGACGGTCCCGGGGACGCGTGAGCGTGACCCCGGGACTGTCGTCTCAGTTGGTAGGTCAACGCGGTCGCCTGATACGACCGATACGGGGAACGCGGGTAGCGAGGAGGTAGGTGAGCATGGTCCTCGCCCTTGTGGTGTGCGCGGCGGTCGTTGCGCTGGGTGTGATCGGCCTGGTGGCGTTCGCGGTGCGGCGCCGTGTGATCCAGCGGGTCGGCGGAACGTTCGACTGCAGTTACCGGCTCAAAATGCCCGCCGACGCCTCGACGCAGCCCGACCTCGACGAGAACGGCAAACCCACCTCGGCCCCGGTTCCCCAGACCGATGGCAAGGGGTGGGTTTTTGGTATCGGGCGCTACAGCGGTGACTCGATCGAGTGGTTCCGGGTCTTCTCGTACGCCCCGCGCCCGCGCCGGGTGCTCCCGCGCCGGGAGATCGAGGTGCTCGGCCGGCGCTACCCCGAGGGCCAGGAGGAGCTGGCGCTGCTCTCCGGCTCGGTCGTGCTCCGCTGCCTGCACAACGGCGCCCCGCTGGAGCTGGCGATGAGCGACGACGCCCTGACCGGCTTCCTCGCCTGGCTCGAAGCCGCCCCGCCCGGGCAGAGGGTGAACGTCGCGTAGCGACGAGACGCTCGGGGTGGGGGCACCTCCCGGCCGGAGGCTGGGGGAGGTGAACGTCGCGTAGCGACGAGACCCTCGGGCCGGGGGTTAACGCGGCCTAACCCGGCTCGCTAGGCTGGGCGGCATGGTCAATCTGACGCGCATCTACACCCGTACCGGCGACGACGGCACCACCGCGCTCGGTGACATGAGCCGTACCACCAAGACCGACCCGCGCCTGATCGCGTACGCCGACACCAACGAGGCCAACGCCGCGATCGGCGTGGCGATCGCCGCCGGAGGCCTCGCCGAGGACGTCACCGCGGTGCTCGTCCGGGTGCAGAACGACCTCTTCGACGTCGGCGCGGACCTGGCCACCCCGGTGGTGGAGGACCCGAAGTACCCGCCGCTGCGGGTGCTGCAGTCCTACATCGACAAGCTGGAGACGGACTGCGACCACTACCTGGAGTCGCTGGAGAAGCTGCGCAGCTTCATCCTCCCCGGCGGCACCGTGGGCGCGGCCCACCTGCACCTGGCCTGCACGGTGGTGCGGCGTGCCGAGCGGGCCACCTGGGCGGCGATCGAGGAGCACGGGGACACCGTGAACCCGCTGACCGCCAAGTACCTCAACCGGCTGTCCGACCTGCTGTTCATCCTGGCCCGGGCGGCCAACAAGGAGCGCGGCGACGTGCTCTGGGTGCCGGGCGAGAACCGCTGAGCCGACCGCCCCGCCGGTCGGCGGGACGGTGGGGCGTCCGGCGGCGGGCCGCTACTGCTGCTGGGGGATCCTCCAGCCGACCACGTGCCCGTCCTCGACGATCGCGCCGGCCGGCGCCTCCTTGGGCCAGAGCGAGTAGCAGCCGGCCACGATCACGTTGATCCCGGCCGCCATGCCCAGCCGCAGGTACCAGCCGGTGAAGGTGCCGAAGCCGGCGGCGCCGTCGGAGAGCGGGACGAGCGCGGTGATCAGCGCCAGGGTGATGGCGGCCGAGACCACGGTGCGGCGGCAGAACTCCCACTCGTGGCGGGTCCGCGCGGGCCCGTACTTGGGGGCGCCCTTGGGCTTGGGGCCGCCGGCGAAGCGGTACTGGAAGTGCCGGTCGGCCCAGCGGACCAGGGACGGCCCGAAGCCGATCGAGAAGCCCGCGTAGCTCGCGGCCAGCGCGTGCGTCCAGCTCGCGGTGGCGCCGCCGCGCAGGTCGAGCACGGTGAGCACGAAGAGCGTGAGGTCCACCACCGGCAGGCCGACCAGCAGCGCGGTGCTCACCCCGCGTAGCCGCAGCAGGTAGCGGGTGGCGAGCCCGAGGGCGAGGAGCACCCAGAAGGCGACCTCGGCCCCGATGACGAGGGTGACGATCATGGTGACTCCCGGACTTCTCGGCGGTACCCACCAGCCTTGCCGCCCGGGGCGCCCCCGTCGTCGTCGCCGACGCCGAGCCTTGCCTGCACCTTTCGATGTACGGCGGCTCCTCCCTGGACCGGAGCCGGGGGCCGGCCGGGGATGATCTGATGGGGGAGTGCGCAGACCGACACTCACCCCGCGGCAGGAGGACCGGGCGATCGCCCTCTTCGGGCTGGTCGGCGGGCTGGTGCTGATCGCGTCCAAGGTCTACGACCACTCCTCGGCCGTGCCGCGCTGGCTGGTGCTGCCGCCGCTGCTGGTCACGGCCGCGCTGGAGCTGTTCCGGCGCACCCGCCCGATCCTGACGGTGACGCTCGGCGGGGCGGTCTTCGCGGCGAGCATCTTCAGCGGTGCGCTGATCGCGACCACCATCATGTACACCGACCTGCTCTACGCGGCGGTGGTCTACGGGCGCCCGCGGATGTCCCGCGTCCTGCACCTGTCCGGCGCCGCCTCGGTGCTGGTCCTGAGCAGCCTGTCGTTCCTGTACAGCGACGCCCCGACGGCGCTGGCCGTCGTGGTGCTCACCTCGCTGATCTTCCTCGGACCGGTGTGGACCGGGGACCTGGTGCGCAGGCACCGCGAGGAGGCGGAGAGCCAGCGGCTGCGCGCCGAGCAGACCGCGCTGCTCTCCGAGATGGACCGGCGCGAGGCGGTGGTCGCCGAACGGGCGCGGATGGCGAGGGAGTTGCACGACGTGGTGGCCAACCACCTGTCGGCCATCGCGATCCACGCCACCGGCGCCCAGTCGGTGGCCCGACGCCAGCACCGGACGGCGGAGGATCCGCTGGTGGCGGCGCTGGGGGTGATCCGGGAGAACAGCGTGCAGGGATTGGCCGAAATGCGCCGCATGATCGGGCTGCTGCGCGACAGCGGCGGCGGCGAGGCCGACGCGTCGTACGCCGCGCCCGACCTGGGCGCGGTGGACGCGCTGCTGGCCAAGGCCGGGGACGCCGGGCGGGCCGTGGGGCTGGAGTTCGAGCTCGCGGAGCTCGGCGAGCGCGGGGAGCCGGCGGTGCCGGTCGGGCTGGCGGCGTACCGGATCGTGCAGGAGTCGCTCACCAACGCGCTCAAGCACGCCGGCCCGGGCCGGGTGCACGTCCTGCTGGAGTACCTTCCGCAGGAGCTGCGGATCACCGTGGACAGCCCGTACCGCACCGACGTGGGCCGGGAGCTGCCCGGCGCCCGGGCGGGGATGGTGGGCATGCGGGAACGGGCCGGGCTGCTCGGCGGCAGCTTCGAGGCCGGTCCGGTCGGGGACCGCTGGACCGTACGGGCGGTGCTGCCGCGGGAGCCGGTGGCGGCGGAAGGGGAGCGGCGGGCATGACGATTCGGGTGCTGGTGGCCGAGGACCAGGCGGCCGTCCGGGCGGCGCTGGTGATGATCCTGCGGGCGGAGCCGGACCTGGAGGTGGTCGGGGAGGCCGCGGACGGCGAGGAGGCGGTGCGGCTGGCCCTGGAACTGCGGCCCGACGTCGTCCTGATGGACGTGCAGATGCCCCGGCTGGACGGCGTCTCGGCGACCGGCCG
This sequence comes from Kitasatospora sp. NPDC059973, assembly GCF_042737525.1. Taxonomy (NCBI): domain Bacteria; kingdom Bacillati; phylum Actinomycetota; class Actinomycetes; order Kitasatosporales; family Streptomycetaceae; genus Kitasatospora; species Kitasatospora sp. NPDC059973. The sequence goes on from NZ_JBHWUI010000101.1 coordinate 21,609, forward strand.
GGTGGTGGCCGCGGGGGCGGCCCAGGTGCTGGTGCTGACCACCTTCGACCTGGACGAGTACGTCTACGGCGCGCTGCGGGCCGGCGCGGCCGGCTTCCTGCTGAAGGACCTGGAGGCGGACACCCTGGTCGAGGGCATCCGCACGGTGGCGCGCGGGGACGGCATGCTGGCGCCCTCGGTGACCAGGCGGCTGATCGGCACCTTCGCCCGCCCCGGCCGCGCGGTCGGACCCGAGACGCGGGAGTCGGTGTCGGGGCTCACCCCGCGCGAGCGGGAGGTGCTGGCCTGCATCGGCGCGGGGATGTCGAACGGCGAGATCGCCGAGCGGCTGGAGATGGCCGAGGCGACCACCAAGACGCACGTCAGCCGGATCCTCGCCAAGCTGCGGATGCGCAGCCGGGTGCAGGCGGCGATCCTCGCGCAGGACCTCGGTCTGACGATCTGAACAACGGCCTTCCGGTATCGGGCCAGGTCAGTCGCAGATCACACTCCCGGATGACACCACGGCGGGCGGAAGGGCATTAGAGTCCGGCGCATGAGCGGCGCGGCTCATGAGCGGGTGACCCCTGCGCTGAGCCGCCTTCAGGGCCCGCCCGCAGGGCGGCGACGGCATCCGGGAGACCCAGCCATGAGCAACGCGTCCAGCAAGCAGATCGCCGTGATCGGTGCCGGCCTGATGGGTGCCGGTATCGCCCAGGTCTCCGCCCAGGCCGGACACCCGGTGGTGCTGCGGGACGTCACCGAGGCCGCGCTGCAGCGCGGTGTGGCCGGTATCCGGGCCTCGTACGAGAAGTTCGTCGCCAAGGGCCGGCTGACCGCCGAGGACGCCGAGGCGGCGCTCGGCCGGATCACCACCACGACGGACCTGGGCGCGGTGGCCGAGGCCGACATCGTGGTCGAGGCGGTCTTCGAGCAGCTGGACGTCAAGGAAGCCGTCTTCAAGGAGCTCGACAAGCTCGCCAAGGACGGCGCGGTGCTGGCCTCCAACACCTCGGCCATCCCGATCACCCGGATCGCCGCCGCCACCAGGCGCCCCGAGTCGGTCGTCGGCGTGCACTTCTTCTCGCCGGTGCCGCTGATGCGCCTGGTGGAGCTGGTGCGCGGCTACAAGACCAGCGACGAGACGCTCGCCACCGCGCGCGCCTTCGCCGAGGGGGTCGGCAAGGAGGTCGTGGTGGTCAACCGCGACGTGGCCGGCTTCGTCACCACCCGCCTGATCATGGCGCTGGTGGTCGAGGCCGCCAAGCTGTACGAGTCGGGCGTCGCCAGCGCCGAGGACATCGACACCGCCTGCCGGCTCGGTTTCGGACACGCCATGGGCCCGCTGGAGACCGCCGACCTGACCGGCGTCGACATCCTGCTGCACGCCGCCCGGAACATCTACGCCGAGACCAAGGACGAGAAGTTCGCCGCGCCGGAGATCATGGCCCGCATGGTCACCGCCGGTGACCTGGGCCGCAAGAGCGGGCAGGGCTTCTACCCGTACCCGGCCAAGTGACCCGCCGGGGCCGCTGACCGACCGGGCCGTGCGGTCCCAGCACCGTACGGCCCACCTCGCCGGGGATGGGTGAGTTTCCTCACGCCGGGTGCCGCAGACGGGTGATTTGGGCGGTAATCGAGCGTAGGTGTGGAGACTTCCTGCGTATATTCCCTCGGACGAGTGAAGTTGCTTCAGATCTGGCCGGAACCAGCAACCTGCGGACCTGGTTCACCGTCAGATGAGGGGGACCCGGCCCACGCCGACGATGCTGCGGCCGGCCCGGGCGCGGGGCTCCACGCCCGCCCGGTGGACACCCGATCCGGGCCCGCGCGGCCGGGGCGGAACGACCCGTACCAGTGACCGCCAGGCGGAGGAGGAGACCATGCGCATCACGGGCGACCAGACGGCGCTGGCCATCGAGGGCCGCCTCGACGTGCGCACCGCCGCCGACGCGCGGGTCCGGCTGCACCAGGCCGTCGACGGCGGTCGGGGCGACCTCGTACTGGACCTCACCCGGCTGGAGTTCTGGGACGCCACCGGCCTCGGTGTGATCATGGGGACCCACCGCCGGGCCGGCCGGATCGGCCGCCGGCTGGTGCTGCGCTCCGTCCCGGCCCAGCTCCAGCGCCTGCTGGTGGCCACCCGGCTGCACCGCATCCTCGCCGTCGAGGGCGTCGTCCCCGAGCCCTACGGCGCCACGCTGCCCGCCCTCGGCCCGGTGCTCTAGCGCTCCCGCGCGCCCTCCGGGGAGGGACCGCCCTGCGCGGTCCGGACCGGATGTGCAAGAGTCTGCCGTCAGAAGACGGCCGCCGGGGACAGGACCGGCTCCTTCCCGCCCCGGCGGGGTGGGGGTCCCCCCGGCCGGAGGCAGGGGCGCACCCCCGGTCCGGAACGGCCGTACCGAGTCGTCGGCCGACCAGGGGCGGAGCAGATCGTGGGACAGCCATCCGGTGAGTTCCGGCAGGAAGCCGTCCGCACCCGGGGCGGTGAGCTGGTCTCCGGGGCCCTGCTGGTGACCGTCGGCACCCCGGAGGGGTCCGAGGTCCGGCCCTGCCCCGAGGAGTGGCGGCCCCGCCCGCGCCGGATCGGGCGCACCGAACCCGCCCGCGGACCGGTCGGCGGCCCCGGCCGCGCGGTCGGTCCGCTCGCCCTCGGCGCCGGCCCGGCCGACCTGCCGCTGCTCGACCGCGAGGCCGACATCGCCCACCTGCTCGGCCTGCTCGCCGAGGGGCGTTCGATACGCCTGGTCGGGCAGGCCGGCTCGGGTCGCAGCGCCCTGCTCTCGGCGGTCGCCGAGGCGGCGGGCGACCTCGCGCCCGGCGGCGTCGTCCAGCTCTGCGGTCACCGCCGCACCGGCGACGACCTGCTCCAGGACCTCTTCGCCGCCACCCACCAGGCCCCCGGCTTCCGGCCCGACCCGGGGCAGCTCGCCGAGCACCTCGCGCAGGTCGGCGCGATCGTGGTCGTCGACGAGGTCGAACCGGTCGGCGCGGAGCTGGAGCGGGTGCTCGCCGCCGCCCCCGACTGCGCCTTCCTGATCTCCGTCGCGCCCGACAGCCCGCCGCTGTCCGCCGACTCCCGGCTGCGGGACCACCTGGTGGCCGGGCTCTCCCGATCCGCCTGCCTCGCGCTCGCCGCCCGGCTGGCCGGCCGGCCCCTGGACGCGGCCGAGAAGGCCTGGGCGGTCGACCTCTGGTTCGAGTCCGAGGGGCTGCCGCTGCGCTTCGTCCAGGCCGCCGCGCTGCTGCGCCAGCGGGACGTCGCCGTGGACGCGCTGGTCGCCGCCGAGGAGGACCGGCTGGACGTCTTCGGCGCGGTCGAGGAGCCCGACCGGCACCCCGACCCGGCGGTCCGTGAGAGCGAGCTGCGCGGGGCCGTCCCGCTGCCGTCGGTGGCCGAGAGCGCCTCGCCCGCCGTCCGGCTCGCCGAGGGCCTCAGCGAGCCGGCCCAGGCCGTGCTGAGGCTCGCGGTGGCGCTCGGCGGCGAGTGCCCGACCGCGCCGCACCTGCCCGCGCTGATCGACGTCGGCCAGGGCGAGAGCGCGCTGCACGAACTCGCCGACGCCGGGCTGGCGGTGTCCATCGGCGGCCACCACCGGCTCACCGCGGGCGCGCTGGACCTGCTCGCCCCGCACTGGCCGGCCCGCCGCAGCATCGACGGCGCCGCCCAGCACTTCGCCTGGTGGGTCGGGCACAGCTCGGTCTCCACGGAGCAGATCGCGGCCGAGGCGGAGGTGGTGATCGGGGTGCTGCTGGCCGACCGGGCCGCCGGCCGGCACGCGGCCGTCCTGCGGCTGGCCCGGGCGGCCGGCCCCGCGCTGGCCCTGGCGCTGCGCTGGGGCGCCTGGGAGCGCGCCCTGCTGCTCGGCCTGGAGGCCGCCCGCAACACCGGCTCCCGGGCCGACGAGGCCTGGTTCCACCACGAGTTGGGCGTCTACGCGATCTGCGTCCGGGAGCCCGGGCGGGCCGTCGCCGAACTGGAGTCCGCCCTCACCCTGCGGGCCGCGCTCGGCGAGCCGCGCGGGGCCGCCGGCGCCCGCCGGATGCTCGATCTGCTGCGCGCCGACGGCCGGCAGCTGCCCGCCGCGGCGACGACCGCCCCGGCGCCCGTCCGACGTCCCGTCATCCGGGCCATCGCGCAGGTGCCGTGGCGGTTCAAGACCACCCCCGGCACGGCCGGCGGCACCCGGCGCACGGTGATCGCCGCCTCGGCGGCCGTCCTCGCGCTCGGCGTGCTGGGGACGGCGGTCGGGCTGAGCGTCACCGGGCCGGACGAGCACCGCGGCAACGACCCGCTCAGCAGCACGGACGACGGCACCGGCCTGCCGGCGGGGCGGCCGGCGCCCCGGCCGAGCCTGAGCCCCGAACCGACGCCGTCCGACGACGCGTCGGGCTCGCAGGGCCCGGAGGCCTCGCCCGCGCAGGACCCGGCGGGCCCGGAGTCGTCGGCGGGCGGCGGGACTTCGCACTCGCCCTCGGCGTCCGGGTCGGCGTCGAAGAGGCCGAGCAGGTCGCCCACCGCGACCGGCTCGCAGTCGCCCTCCCCGGGCCAGCCGCAACCGCCGGTGCTCCCGTCCGTGCCGCCGCCCGGCGGTTCGGGGCCGGGGGGTGGCGGTGGCAGCACCCAGCCCGGCGGGAACAGCCCGACGGCTCCGGCCCCGACCACCACCTCGGCCTCGCCCTCGGCGACCGCCAGCCCCTCGAACAGCGCGACGCCGTCGGGCTCGACGACCCCGACGGCGCCTCCGTCGTCGTCCTGACGGATCAGGGCGCGGCGGTCAGAACAGCTTGAGCTTGTCGTCGTCGATGCCGCGCAGCCCGTCGTAGTCGAGCACCACGCAGCCGATGCCGCGGTCGGTGGCGAGGACGCGGGCCTGCGGCTTGATCTCCTGCGCGGCGAACACGCCCTTCACCGGGGCGAGCAGCGGGTCGCGGTTGAGCAGTTCCAGGTAGCGGGTGAGCTGCTCGACGCCGTCGATCTCGCCGCGGCGCTTGATCTCGACGGCGACGGTCGTGCCGTCGGAGTCGCGGCAGAGGATGTCGACCGGGCCGATCGCGGTCGGGTACTCGCGGCGGATGAGCGACCAGCCGGCGCCGAGCACCTCCATCCGGTCGGCCAGCAGCTCCTGGAGGTGTGCTTCGACACCGTCCTTGATCAGGCCGGGGTCGACCCCGAGTTCGTGGGAGGAGTCGTGGAGCACCTCCTCCAGCGTGATGATGAGCTTCTCGCCGGCCTTGTTGATCACTGTCCAGACCCCGTCGCCCACCTTGAGGGTGCACGGCGGGGACATCCAGTTGAGCGGCTTGTAGGCGCGGTCGTCGGCGTGGATGCTGACGCTGCCGTCGGCCTTGACCAGGATGAGCCTGGTGGCGGAGGGCAGATGGGCGGAGAGCCGACCGGCATAGTCGACTGAGCAGCGGGCAATTACGAGACGCACGGTCGACCACGCTAGCCCACCGGGGCCAGTTGATGCGATTCCGCGACGGCCGGGTGAAGAATCCGCGAACCCCGCGAACATGGAAGTTCGGCGATCCCGCGAATGCCTGTCGGCACTCTGGCGCCCATTCCCACGGGCAGCTACGGTGTGTGACGGCTTGCTTGCAGCGGAGCTGTCAACGGGGACGGAGACTTCAGATGAACGATCCAGCAGGATCCGGCCAATCTGGTGCAGCAAGGCGTATTTACGGAGCAATCCACAGGAATCCCCGGCCTCGCCCCCGATCGGCTGCCACGCTGTCCTGAGCGGCCGGTGCCCCCGACGCGTCCTCCGACGCGGCCTCGGCGCCGCCGCCTCCGCGCGGTGCCGGAAACAGCCGTCCGACGGCGTTCCGGACATCACGCGCGTTTCGCCCACCCTCACCCTCAGCTTGGACTACGCATCACCACCCGGGCGCCGCGCGGGTGGACCGCGAGAGGAGAATCCATGTCGCTCGACGTCTCACCGGCCCTGCTGGAAAAGGCCGAGCGGGGCGAGGTCGACGAGCGGGAATTCGTCGACTGCGTCCGCGTCTCCCTGCCGTACGCCTGGGAGCTGATCAGTTCGCTGGTCGCCCAGGCGAAGGTCGACGGCACCGACTTCGCCGACAACCACGTTCCGCCGCCCAGCGAGCAGGCCCGCGGCCAGCTCCTCCGGGCCCTCGCCAGCGACGCCATCCGGGGTGCGCTGCAGCGCCACTTCGGCGTCCGGCTGGCCTTCCAGAACTGTCACCGGGTGGCGGTGTTCCTGCCGTCGGACTCCAACGAGGCGCGGTTCGATCGCTTCACGTCCGTCCGGGAGCAGCTGCTCAACCAGTCCGAGGAACTCCGGGACTGCTGATCGCGCGGGCCGACCGTGCCGGTTCGACGGCGCGGGGAACGCCGGTGCCGCCGCCGCGGCACCGGAACCGCCACCGGGCCGCCCCACTCCGCTCAGGGGAGGGGCGGCCCGGCGACGTCAGCCCAGCTGCGGCAGCACCTCGGAGCCGAGCCGGGCGATGTTCCGCAGGGTGGCCTCACGGTCGCCGCTGCCCTCGGCGAGGAGGGCGAAGCGCCGGATGCCGGTGCGCTCGGCGGTGGCCAGCAGCCGGTCGGCACACTGCTTCGGCGTTCCCACCGCGTGCAGGTCGCAGAGCAGTTCGGTGTACGCGTGCGGGTCACGCATCTTGCGCTCCCGGCCGTCCACCGTGCGGTGGGCGCCGAGCCCGTACTCGAACCAGCCGGGCATCGCGCGCAGCAGCGTGGCCCGGGCCGTCGAGGTCCGGTCGTCGACCTGCGCCACCCCGGCCGCGACGTGCTGGCGGCCGATCCGGCGCAGCTGCTCCTCGCCGCGCCCGGCGGCCAGCCAGGCGGTGCGGTAGAGCTCCAGCATCCGCAGCTTGTCGTCGTCCCCGGAGTGCATGCCGAGCAGCATCGGCAGGCCGCGTTCGGCGGCGAGCCGGACCCCGCCGGGTGAGGTGCAGGCCACCACCAGCGGCGGGCCGGCCACCGGGCGCCCCGAGGCGGTGAGTTCGTCGATGGGCGCGTCCGCCTCCACCCGCTGGCGGGGGAAGCGCAGCAGTCCGGACTGGTCGCCGAGCCCGAGCCAGGTGCCGAGGTCGGGCCGGCGGGGCGGTTCGGTGGCACGCGGCACCACGGCCACCTCGGGGAAGCTGAACTGCGGGCCGTCCGCGCCCACCCGGGAGCCGCGCAGCCAGCGCAGCAGCAGGTCGAGCCGCTCCGGGAAGCCCTGCTCGAAGGCCTCCACCCCGCCGCCGAAGACATCGAGGTCGATCCACGGACCGCCGCGCCCCACCCCGAGCGTGAACCGCCCGCCGGAGACTAGGTGCAGCATCGCGGCCTGCTCGCCGAGGGCCACCGGGTGCGCGGTGGAGAGCACGCTGACCGCCGTGCCGATCCCGATCCGGCGGGTGCGGCCGAGCAGCATCGCGGCGAGCGTGGCCGCGTTCGGGCAGACGCCGTAGGGGACGAAGTGGTGCTCGGCGAGCCAGACGCTGTCCAGGCCGGCCCGTTCGGCCTCGACGGTGGCCCGGACCGTCCGGTCCAGCGCCTCGCCGTGGGTCTGTCCGGGGAACTGGGCGGAGAGCAGGAAGGCACCGACCTTGACCGGTGCGGTGTCCGCGGGGCGTGCGGCGGAGCGCTGGGGCGCCGGCAGGGGGGTGCCGGTGGCGGTGGCCGGGTCGGCGGTCGTGGGTGCCGGGCCGACGGTGGGCGGCCGGACTCCGACGGGTCGGCGGGTCTCGGCGCGGGCGCTGGTCTTGGTCATCCTTGGGCCTCCTCGGGTGCGCGCAGGGTCTGCGGGCCCCGCCTCTCCCCTTGTGAGTAACCGATGTCATGTGCCAATGGCACGCCGAACCACGAATTTCACAGAAGAACGGGTGGATATCACGGGAAACACCGAAGCGCCGGGCGGCGCCGTGATAGTGGCTTCGAGGGGTGCGCGCCGGCCGTAACCTGGAACGGTCACGAGCCCCCGTAGAGAGGTAGCCAGACGTGTCGCCCCGCCGCAACCGGATCAAGAGCGCAGCCGATCACGAGGACTCGGCGCCGGCCGCCCCGCTCGGCGGCGCGCTGCGCCGCACCGAGAGCTACCGGGGGGACGAGTGGGTGGTGCAGACGGTGGCCGGCACCGCCGGCCGGCACTACCGCTGCCCGGGCTGCGACCAGGAGATCCCGCCGGGCGTGGGCCACGTGGTGGCGTGGCCGATGTACGGGGCCGGGGTGGACGACCGCCGGCACTGGCACCGGGCCTGCTGGGGCGCCCGCGACCGCCGGGCCTCGAACATCCAGCGCGGCCGCGGCGCACCCCGGTACTGAGGGCGCCGCGGCCGCGTCGGCGAGCCGGTCAGGCGTCGCGGTTCTTCAGCACCAGCGCGCCGCCGACCAGCGCGGCCACCGTCCAGGCCAGGCAGATCGCGAAGCCGGCCCACGGCCCGTACGGCTGGTTGTGCTGCTCGTAGACGAGCATCATCCGCGAGCCCGCGTAGTCGGGGAAGTAGTGCGCCAGCGTCTTGACCTTCGGCACCGCCGAGAGGATCGGCGAGAGCAGGAAGAAGAACGGCACCAGCACGCCCAGCGCCAGCGTCTGGTTGTGCAGCATCGCGGTGACGCCGGCCGAGAAGAGGCAGAGCAGCGTCAGGTACATCGCCGCGCCGAACACCGCGCGCAGCACGTGCGGCTCGCCGAGGCTGGTGGAGTGGTCGCCGAGCAGCGCCTGGCCGACGAAGAACGTGATGAACGCGGTGACCAGGGAGACCGCGAAGGCCAGCGCGCCGAGCACCACCATCTTGCCGGTGAGCAGGGTCCCGCGCTGCGGGACGGCCGCCAGGGTGACCCTGATCATCCCGCTGCTGTACTCGTTGCCGACCGCCAGCACGCCGAAGACGATGATGGCCAGTTCGCCGAGGATGATGCCGGAGAAGGCCGTCCCGGTGGCGTCGAACGGGCTGTCCGCGTCGCCCCGGAACTCCTCGAAGTTGTTGTTGGTGAGCAGCGACAGCAGGGCGCCGATACCGAGGGTGACCACGAAGGCCAGCGCGAGCGTCCAGACCGTCGACCGGACACTGCGGATCTTCGTCCACTCGGAGCGCAGTACCGCGGGGAAGGACGCCATCTCAGTTCTCCTTCTGCTGTACGGCCGCCGGCTCCTGCTGCGCCGCCGCGCCCTGCCAGTTCGCGCCCCAGGTGCCGGGCGCCCCGGCCGCGTCGCGGCCCTCGCCGCTCCCGGCGTGGTACTCCACCGAGTCGGCGGTCATCTGCATGAAGGCCTCCTCCAGCGAGGCCTGCTGGGGGCTCAGCTCGTGCAGCACCACCCCGTGGGCGGCGGCCAGGTCGCCGAGCGCGGCGAGCTCGCCGTCGACCACCTCGTAGGAGCCGTCCGGGCCCGGTTCGCCGCGCAGCCCGGCACCGGCCAGGACGTCCAGCAGCCGCTCGGGCTGGGGGCTGCGCAGGCGGACGGCGGTGCGGGAGTTGCGCCGGATGAACTCGGCCATCGGCAGGTCGGCGAGGAGCCGGCCCCGGCCGATGACGACCAGGTGGTCGGCGGTGACGGCCATCTCGCTCATCAGGTGGGAGGAGACGAAGACGGTCCGGCCCTCGGCGGCGAGGCGCTTCATCAGATTGCGGATCCAGAGGATGCCCTCCGGGTCGAGCCCGTTGACCGGCTCGTCGAACATCACGATCTCCGGGTCCCCGAGCAGGGCGGAGGCGATGCCGAGCCGCTGGCCCATGCCGAGCGAGAAGCCGCGGGCGCGCTTGCGGGCGACCGGGGTGAGGCCGACCAGGGCGAGCACCTCGTCGACCCGCCCGGTGGGGATGCGGTTGCTCTGGGCGAGCCAGAGCAGGTGGTCGCGGGCGGTCCGGCCGGGGTGGACGGCCTTGGCCTCCAGCAGTGCCCCGATGTACTTCAGCGGCTCGCTGAGCTGCCCGTATCTCTTGCCGTCGATGGTGACGCGGCCGCCGGAGGGCCGGTCGAGGTCCAGGATCATCCGCATGGTGGTGGACTTGCCGGCGCCGTTGGGGCCGAGGAACCCGGTGACCACACCCTGCGGCACCTGGAAGCTGAGCCGGTCCACCGCGAGCGTCTTGCCGTAACGCTTGGTCAGTTCGTGCAACTCGATCATTCGCGCTCCCTCACTCTCCGTCAGGCTATGACAAACCGGACAGGGTGGCCCGCTGAGTGGGCCCGCCGGGCGCACCGAACTACGGTGGGCGCATGACCCAGCTCCCCTCCGCATTGTCGGTCCGCGAGAGTGGTACCGGAATGCCCCTCGTGCTCCTGCACGCCTTCCCGCTCGATGCCTCGATGTGGTCCGCCCAACTGGACGGGCTGCCCGGGACGACCGGCCACGAGGCCCGGGTGCTCGCGCCCGACCAGCGCGGCTTCGGCAGTACCGAGCTGGGCACGGACGAGCCCTCGCTGGACGCGGTGGCCGACGACGTCGCCCTGCTGCTGGACGCGGCCGGGATCGACCGGGCGGTGATCGGCGGTCTCTCGATGGGCGGGTACGTGGCGCTCGCCTTCGCCCGCCGCCACCCGCGGCGGATGGCCGGTCTGCTGCTGGCCAACACCAAGGCGACCGCCGACACGGACGCCGCCCGGGCCAACCGCGAGCGGATCGCCGCCGCCGTCCTGGCCCGGGACAGCGTCCAGCTGCTGCTCGACGAGCGGATGGCGGCGGGCCAGCTCGGGCCGGACTCCGGGCACCTGGTCGACCGGGTCCAGGGCATGATCGCCGCCGCGTCGCCGGCGGCGGTGGCCTGGGCGCAGCGGGCGATGGCGGCCCGGCCGCAGACCCTGGACGTGCTCGCCGGGGTACGGGTGCCGACCGCCGTCGTGGCGGGGGAGCTGGACGGCCTGATGCCGCTCGAAGAGGCCGAGCTGATGGTGCGGGCGCGGCCCGACGCCGAGTTGACCGTCATCCCCGGCGTGGGGCACCTGAGCGCGCTGGAGGCGCCGGAGGCGTTCGACGCGGCGGTGCGCGGGCTGCTGGCGCGGGTGACGCGATGAAGGAGGAGCGGGCGGAGACCGGCGGCTGGGACTTCTCGGCGCTGGAGGTGACCGGCCGGGTACCGGTCACCAACCGCGGGGAGGGGCTGCTCGAACTGACCCTGGAGCCGCTCGGCGAGGACTACTGGATGCGTCCGGGGGAGACCTTCATCGTCACCTCGTACGGCGACTACGGCTCCGGACACCCCTTCGAGGTGCAGTACTGGCGGGACTCGGTCTCGGTCTGGTGCACCTCGTGGTTCGGCACCGTCTCGGACGACGACGGCAACCAGCTGAGCTGTGGCCACCAGCGGCCCGACGGGGCCTATCCGCGGTGAACCCGGGGAGTGGGGAGTCGGGCCGGCCGACTTCCCGCTCCGGGCCGCCAGGGGCCGCCAGGGAGCCGCCCCGGGGCCGTCGCCGGGGGACAGCAGGACGGGCCCCCACCCGCAAGGGTGGGGGCC
>NZ_JBHWUI010000102.1:0-8253 GCF_042737525.1 Kitasatospora sp. NPDC059973
GAGGGTGCGGCCGTGCACGCGGGCGGGCGCCGCCGGGGCGCCCGCCGCTGGGCGTGTCGGACACGCCCTGGCACACTAGCCGCGGACGGCGCCCCGCGGCTACCGTCCGTGCGGGAGGGGTCCACGGAGGGTGCGCGTTCCGGCCGATTCCCGCCACGGCCGGGGCCGGGGTCGGGCGTTCCGGGGCCGCCCGGCCGGCGCGGGGCGGTCCGGTTCAGGCGGACTGGTACCGGCCGGTGCGCGACTCCCAGCTGAGGTAGCCGGCCAGCCAGGTGACCAGGCCGTCGGCGTACCGCCCGGCGATCGCCCGCTCCACCCGGGCCAGGCCCAGCTCCCGGAAGACGTCGGGGAGTTGGGCGTGCAGCTGGCGGCAGCGCTCGACCATCAGCTGGGCCTCGGCCATCACCACGGCGCAGGCCTCCTCGGCCGAGCAGCGGCGCTCCCGCTGCACGATCATCACCAGGTTGTTGACGTCGCCGCGCGGGGCCTCCAGGGGGAAGGACCGGACGTCGTTGCTGAGCGAGGGGATGTCGGCGGCGAGCTGGCGCAGTTGGCGCAGGACCGGGTGGTGGAGCACGGCGGCGGGCACCTCGAAGTTGCCGAGCCGCTCCACCATGTCGAAGATCGTCTCCATCGCGGCGGTGCCCCGCCTGAGCACCAGGTACCCGTCGCGGTCCGGCGGGCGCGCGGAGATCCGTCCGGCGGCCTCGGCCGGGTGACTGGCCAGGTACCACTCCCAGTTGTAGGCCGCGCGGGCCTGCCAGCGGGCGGGCATGCCGCGCACGCTGCGGTCCCAGAGGTCCGCGAACGCCGTCTCGACGGGGGAGGAGGCGTCGGGGCGGCCGCCGTGCAGGACGGCGATCAGCCGCTCGCAGATCGGGGCGACCTCGGTGGGGCGCCGGCCCAGCGGGCCGTCGAACTGGTCGTCGAAGAGGAAGTAGAAGCCCATCAGGTCGGCGGCCAGGGCGAGTTCGTCCGGTCCCGAGTCCGGGTAGCCGAGGGCGGCGAGGTCGACCACGTCCCAGTGGGCGTAGGAGGGGTGCGCCGGATCCGGGAGCAGCGGATGCCGGGTCAGCCAGGCGCGGTGCAGCTCGGCGGCGTGCGGGCCGTGCGGGCTGCGGCGGTGCGGGAACGGAATCTGAAGTGAGGTGTCGTCAGACATCGGACTCCCGGTGCGGCGGAGGGTGGGGGCGCTGGCGGTACTCGTGCTGATTGTGGGGGAGTTGGTGTGGCGGGTTTCCATCAGGGGGTCCCGCAAGGAAGATCAACTCGGTGGGAATGCCGTAGAGTATCGGATGCAATGATCGGACGTTAGGGATATAGGGCAATTGCCCTGGGCAAGCCGTCCGAACCCTCAATCTCGGCCCCAGCCTGCGCGAATGCTGCGCAACGCGCCCCCAGCGGCGCTAATCTCGGCTCCACGGGCAGGGAACGGTGAGGCGGAGGCACGACGGTGACCGAGCAGCGACACGAACTTCGGGCGGAGGCGGCCGGCGCGGAGAAGCAGGACGCGGATGCCCTGTCACCCCGGGTCAGGCTGCGCGACCGCGACGCCGAACTCCGGTCGGCCGAAGCCGCGGTGGAGAAGCTCTGCCGGGAGTTCGCGGCCGGCGGGACCGAGATCGGCGAGCTGCTCACGTTCTCCGGCCGGCCCGGCATCGGCAAGACCAGCCTGCTCCACGAGGTCCGCCGGATCGCCAAGCTCCGCGAGGGCGCCACGGTGCTCTTCGCCCGCGGCGGCGAGCGCCAGTTCAACGAGCCCTACCACGTCCTGCGCCAGCTGCTCCAGCCCGTCCTCGGCGACCTCGCCCCCGACGAGTTCCGGCAGGTGATGGGCACCTGGGAAGAGGTCGTCGGACCGGCCATGGGCCTCAAGCAGCCGAAGAGCGGGGCCCGCCGACTCGATCCGCAGGGCGTGCGCGACGGCCTCGACTACGTCCTCACCCAGCTCGCCCCGCGGCGCGCCCCGCTGGTGATGATCGTCGACGACCTGCACTGGGCCGACCTCGAGTCGCTCGGCTGGCTCACCCAGTTCGCCGTCCGGGCCCGCGAGTTGCCCGTCCTGCTGGTCTTCGCCTACCGGGAGGACGCCGCCGACTGGCAGCCCGAGGCCCAGGACCAGCGGTGCGCCGTCACCGGACTCGCCACCCGCCGGCACGAGCTCAGCAGGCTCTCGCTGGTCTCCGTCACCGACATGATCCGCGCCGAGTTCGGGGCGAAGGCCGAGGACTCCTTCTGCTACGAGTTCTGGAACGTCGTCAACGGCAATCCCTACGAGGCCGTCGCCCTGCTCGACCAGGTCCGCGACCAGGCGCTCGAACCGGTCGAGGAGAACTCCCAGCAACTGCGCGAACTCGCCGTCGACGCCACCGGGATGACCCTCAAGCGCTGGCTGGACCGGCTCGGCGCGACCACCCTGCGGTTCGCCTGGGCCGCCGCGATGCTCGGCACCGACATCCGGCCCGAGCTCGCGGCCCGGATCTCCACCCAGAGCGCCGAGGGCTCCCGCGAATCCATCAAGCAGCTGCGCCGCCAGCGCGTCCTCACCCAGACGCCCAACGGGAACCTGGAGTTCGTCCACCCGCTGATCGGCAGCTCGATCTACAACACCATGCCGGAGTCCACCCGCACCGGGATGCACGGGGTGGCCGCCGCCGAGATCGAGAACGCCGGACTCGGCCTGCTCGCGGCCTCCCGCCACCTGGTGGAGACCTTCCCCGGCGAGGGCGACGACCGCACCGTCCGCAAGCTGCGCCGGGCCGCGCAGGAGCACCTGATGATCGGCGCGCCCGAGGCCGCCCAGCGCTGCCTGCACCGTGCGCTCGCCGAGCCGCCGGACGACGAGGACCGCGCCGAGGTGCTCTACGAGCTCGGCTGCTCCGCCCTGCTGACCGACCCCGGCGCGACCGTCAACCAGCTGCGGCTCGCGCTCGACCCCGACGAGGGCCCGCTGCGCCCCGCCCTGCGGGTGGACGCCACCTTCCGGCTCTCGGAGGTCCTCGCGCACAGCGGCCAGCTCGGCGAGGCCGCGCGGGTCTGCCAGGAGGAGGCCGAGCAGACGGTCGGCGACCCGGCCGGTCGGCTCCGGCTGGAGGCCGCCTCGTTCATGTGGCACGCCTACCGCAAGTCCGAGGAGGACGGGCCGGGCCGCTCGGAGCGGCTGGGCGCGCTCTGCCGCAGCCTCACCGGCCGCGAGGCCGCCGACCGGGCGGTCCTCGCGTTGCGCGCCTGGGACCTCACCCTGCGCGGCGAGCCCTCCGCCGAGGTGCTGCGCCACGCGGACCAGGTGCTCGACCAGGGCCGGCTGCCCAAGGGCCTCGGCTGGACCGACAACACCTGGGGCTTCGAACTGCCCGCCACGCTCGGTCTCTCGTACACCTACAGCGACCGCATCGCGCAGGCCGAGCGGCTCTTCGGGGACGCCATCGTCCAGTTCGAGGTGGCCGGCTGGAGCGGCGCGCACCGCGGCTTCGCGTACTTCCTGATGGGCCTGGCCCGGTTCCGCCGGGGCCTGCTCGCCGAGGCCGAGGACTTCCTGCGCCGCGCGCTGCGGCTCTCCGAGCGGATCGGCCCCAAGCTGCCGCTCGCCTGGGACGCGGTCGGCGTCCTGGTGGACACCCTGATCGCCCGCGGCCGGATCAACGAGGCCTGGGAGCTCGCGAGCGGCTTCGGGTTCAGCCCGCCGTACCACGAGACCGCGATGGTGCTGCCGGACGCGGCCTCGCTCTACGGCAAGCTGCTGCTCGCCAAGGGCCGCAACGCCGGGGCCGCCGCCGCGCTCACCCAGGCCGGTGCCCAACTGGACGCCCGGGGCTGGCACAACACCGTCTGGGCGCCCTGGGCCGGCCACCTCGCCATCGCGCTCGCGCAGGACGAACCCGACAGCGCCCGCGCCTACGCGGAGCGGTCCGTCCGCGACGCCCGCCGCTTCGGCACCGCCTCGGCGATCGGGACCGCGCTGCGGCTGCACGCCCAGATCGAGGACGGCCAGCAGGCGGTGGAGCTGCTGGAGCAGGCCGTGCGCCACCTCGGCCAGTCGCCCGCCGGGTACGAGCACGCCGTCGCCCTGGTGGAGCTCGGTGCCGCGCTGCGCCGGGTCGGCCGGCTGGAGGACGCCCAGGAGTACCTGTACCAGGGCATCGAACTGGCCCAGCACTGCGCCGCCGACGGCCTGGTCGAGCAGGCCCGCCGCGAGCTGGCCAACTACGGCCTGCGGCCCAACCGGCTGGCGGACGTCCGGGAGATCCTCAGCCAGCCCGAGTGGGACGTCGCCCGGCTCGCCGTCCGCGGGTTGCCGGCCCAGCGGATCGCCGAGGAGCTGGGCGTCCACCTGAGCCTGGTCAACCGGCGGCTGGCGGCCGTCTACCGCAAGGCGGGCAGCGGGCCGGACGGCCTGGCCTCGGCCCTCGGCATGCCGCCCGAGCAGCCCGGCAGTGCGGACTAGCCCGGCGGCACGGACCAGTACGGCACCAGGGACCAGTACGGCACCAGGGATCAGCACGACAGGACGAACCAGCACGACAGGACGAACCAGCCCGGCGGTACGGGCCGACGCGGCGCCTCGGGGAGCGGCGGGTCGGCCCGGTACCCCGGGGCGGCGCGCGCGACGCGGCGGAGCGTCGGAGCGGCGCCGCGCGAGGGACCGGCGGACGGGAGTGGGACAACGGCGCGCGGGGGCGACATGAGCGCCCTCGCCACCGGCCCGCTGACTAGGCTGGCCCACGGGGCTGCGGGCCCCGGACGGACCCGGTACCAGGGGCCGCGGCACGCCGCGGCCGTCAGTGAGGAGCAGGACATGTCGACGCCCCCGGCGAACGGCTCGCAGCCGACCAGCGTGCGGCACGAACCCCTCGAACCCGCGGGCGCAGGCGCCGCGATCGAGCGCTGGACCCTACGGGCCGGCCCGTACGAGGCGAGCGTGCTGACCCTCGGCGCCACCCTGCACACCCTGAGCGGCCCCGACCGGGCCGGCCGGACCGGGCAACTGCTGCTCTCCTCCGACCGGTTGGCCGAGATCCTCGGCCCGGCCCGGCACTACGGCACCGTCGTCGGCCGCTACGCCAACCGCATCGACGGCAGCAAGGTCACCATCGACGGGGAGGAGCACCCGCTCGCCCCGACCGGCGGCGGCATGACCCTGCACGGCGGCCCGGACGGCTTCGCCCACCGGATGTGGGAGGCCGAGGAACTGCCCACCGGTGTCCGGCTGCGCCTGCACAGCCCCGACGGCGACCAGGGGTTCCCCGGCGCGCTGGACGTCACCGTCGACTACACACTGAGCTCCGCCGGCGAGCTGACGATCGCCTACCGCGCCGTCACCGGCCGGCCGACCGTGATCAACCTGACCAACCACGCGTACTTCAACCTCGCCGGCGAGGGCAACGGGGACATCCTCGGCCACCTGCTCACCCTCGACGCCGACGCCTACACCCCGGCCGACGAGCGCCAGATCCCCTACGGCCGCACCGAGCCGGTGGCCGGGACGCCGTTCGACTTCACCGTCGCCCGGCCGATCGGCAAGTCGGTGCACGACGAGCACCCGCAGCTGACCGGCCCCGGCGGCTACGACCACAACTGGGTGCTGCGCCCGCGTCCGGCCGACGGCACCCCCGCCCGGGCGGCGCTGCTGGAGGAGCCGGTCGGCGGCCGCACGCTGGAGGTACTGACCACCGAGCCGGGGCTGCAGGTCTACACGGCCAACAAGTTCCAGGGCGCGGTGACCGGCGCGAGCGGCGTCCCGTACGGGCCGTTCGCCGGGATCGCGCTGGAGACCCAGCACTTCCCGGACTCCCCGCACCACCCGGACTTCCCCAGCACCGAGCTGCGGCCGGGGGAGGAGTTCCGCTCGACGACCGTGCTGCGCCTCGGCGTGAGCTGAGCCGGCCCGGTGGCGGGCGGCGCGGGGCCCGGGGCGGCCCCCCGGACCCCCGGGTCGGCCCCTGGCCCCCCTAGCCCGGCCGCTCGCCCCCGGTGAGGCCGCTCGCCCCCGGAGCCCGGCCCGGCCGCGCCATGAGCCGGCCGGGCGGGGCCGTCAGCGTGCCGGGAGCTCCCGGCGCATGCAGAGCCGGGGCCAGCGGTCCAGGCCGTGCTCGGCCTCCCGGCGGCGGATCTCCCGCAGGCCGGGGGTGATCTCGCCGTCGGCGAGCGGCCGGAAGCCGCAGCGCGCGTAGTAGGGCGCGTTCCACGGCACGTCGGCGAAGGTGGTGAGGGTCAGCGCGGGCGCGTCGGTGCCCGCCGCGAGGTGCTCGATCAGCGCCCGCCCGATCCCCCGCCGGGCGTGGCCGGGGTGGACCGAGACCTGTTCGATGTGCAGGGCGCCGTCCACCGGCTCGGCCAGCAGGTACGCGACGGGTGTTCCCCCGGCGCCGGGCGCGACCAGCGCGACGCCCTCGTCCAGGTAGCGGGCGAGTTCCTCCGGGGTGGGCGGCTCGTCCTCGGCGATCTCCGGCATCCCGATGGCGGCGAACGGCGCCCCGGCGGCCCGTTCCAGTGCGCACAGCAGCGGCAGGTCTTCTCGCGTGGCGGCTCGGATCAGCATCCGTCCAGTCTGCTGCAAGGGCCTTGCCGCAACCCAGCGTATTTTCCGACAGTCGGGTAGCGGGGCAAATGGGACATAAAGAAGCTTGAGGATCTTCGCCTGTCAACTACCGTGCGGCTACGTCCAGGACACGTGGGCGTAACGATCGGCGATTCTTGCAGAAACTTGCTGCAAGGACTTTCGGTGACGATTGCGCCGCTGTTAACTTCCTTCCCGAGCCCGACCGCGGCAACGGTGCGGTCGGGACGAGGCAGCCATTATGCGCCTGTCTCACACATCTCGGGCACCCCCACCCCTCCCAAGGAGTTCTCATGCGGCGTGGCATCGCGGCCTCTGCCCTCGTTGTGGCCCTCGCGGTCTCGATGGCTGCCTGTGGCAGCAGCGGCTCCAGCTCGGACGGCAAGGCCGACGGGCCGGTCACCCTCACGTACTGGGACACGTCCAACGCGACCAACGAGGCGCCGAACTACCAGGAACTCGCCAAGAAGTTCGAGGCTGCCAACCCGAACGTCAAGGTCGACTTCGTCAACGTGCCGTTCGACCAGGCGCAGAACAAGCTCCAGACCGCCATGGGGGCCAAGGGCGCGCCGGACGTCTTCCGCGCCGAGGTCGGCTGGACCGCCGCCTTCGCGAAGGCCGGCTACCTGGAGCCGCTCGACGGCACCCCGGCCGCCGTCGACTCCGCCGCCTTCCAGCCCACCCTGGTCCAGCAGGCCAAGTACGAGGGCAAGATCTACGGCATCCCGCTGGTCACCGACACCCTGGGCCTGCTCTACAACAAGGAGCTCTTCACCAAGGCCGGCATCACCGCCGCGCCGAAGACCTGGGACGAGCTGAAGACCGCCGCCGCCGCCGTCAAGGAGAAGGCCGGTGTGGACGGCTTCTGGCTGAAGGCGGCCGACGGCTACTACGCGATGCCGTTCCTGTTCGGCGAGGGCACCGACACCGTCGACGCCGCCGGCAAGAAGATCACCGTCACCTCGCCCGAGGCCGTCAAGGGCATCGAGACCTACAAGTCGATGTTCACCTCGCCGGGCACCGCCAAGGCCGACGTCACCACCGACGCCTACGCGCACATGATGGACGCCTTCAACAGCGGCAAGGTCGCGGCGATCATCCAGGGCCCCTGGGAGATCACCAACATCTACAAGGGCTCCGCGTTCGCCGACAAGACCAACCTCGGCATCGCCCCCGTCCCGGCCGGTTCCAGCGGCAAGGCCGGCGCCCCCACCGGCGGCCACAACATCTCGGTCTACGCGGGCGCCGACAAGGCCCACAAGGCCGCCGCGGAGAAGTTCGCCGCCTTCATGACCTCGGCCGAGAGCCAGGCCTTCATCGCGCACAAGAACTCCACCCTGCCGACCCGCGCCGACGCCTTCACCCCCGAGGTCAAGGCCGACCCCGGCATCGCCGGCTTCCAGGCCGTGCTGGACAGTGCCCGGCCGCGCCCCGAACTGCCGGAGTACAGCTCGCTGTTCGCCTCGCTCGGCACCAACCTCGGCAAGGTGGTCCAGGGCACCGGCACCCAGGACGGCCTGAACACCGTCGCCACCGACTACGCCAAGCTCCTCCCGGGCTTCGCCAAGTAGTCACCCGGCCGTGGGGGCCCCCCCCCCCCCCCCCCCGGGCGCGGCGGCCCCCCCCGAAACGGCGTTTCCGGGGCGTGGCGGGCGGGGGCCCCACGGGTGGGGTTGGAGAGACTGTAGGGGCCGGGG